>CAZMNL010000097.1:0-9069 GCA_964567525.1 uncultured Anaerolineaceae bacterium | reverse complement strand
TTCTTGGACTGCCCTTCGGGGCACTGTTCGCGCAGTTCGATCACGCGCGCCGAGGCCGGGCCGTTATCCGCATCCAGCAGACCGGACCGCAGCAGCGGGCGGTTGAGCATAAACGCGCCGCCCCCGGTCAGTTCCAGGCTGTCGAAAATAACCTGGTTAAACAGCATCGAAGCCACGATCATTACGCCGTAACTGATCGCCACCACCGCCGACCGCCAGAATGACAGCGTGCCGAAAAAAAACAGAATGCCAAATGGCACGATCAGATAGCGTCCCACCGGGCGAGCCAGCAAGACCCCCCCCAGCACCACGCCCAACAGCACATCCCCCGCCTGCAAACGCCGGTCTGACGGTTTGGATACCCGGACCAGAAACAGCGCAAACGCGAAATTGAGCAGGAACATATACAACGGTTCGGTCGAGGTGAAGTTGTACAGAATGCCGGTTTGCGGATTGCCGAGCACAAACAGCGCCACCGCGAACGCCAATCCCGGACTGTAGCGGCGAATGCCCCAGTACATTACCGCTCCCTGGACCAGCGACATGAGCAACTGCGCGCCGATCAGCCAGTAGACGCTGCCCAGCACATAATGCGACAGATAGATGCCCAGCGGATACAGGGGGTAGATCAATTGGAACACGATGGGCGCGTCCAACCCTTCGAACTGGGCTGCATAGAGAAAATAGTCGTCAGAGTCGGCTCCGTGTGCGGGCGGATAAGCCAGGGTGAACAGCACCACGCGCACCAGGCCAAGCGCCAGCAGCACCCACACCGTAAAGCGTGAATCAACCAGCAACGTATACCCACGATGCAGGTTGTCCGATAGTGAAGCGGTGGCGGGGGGTGTTTTTGACAACGCATGGCTCCAAACGCTGATGGTATGTCGATCTGCCGATCAAACGCGCCAAGTGTAACGTCAGGCCAACGGTGGTGCAAAAATCAGACGCAGAATGCGCCGCCAATCACCGTCGTGTGGCAGATTGATCAAAAATGTCTTAAAACTTCTGCCGGATTTTCGAATTTGTGATAGTATGGGTGTTGTCGAAGAGTTGGAATTGGGTTAAGGTACGTGCGTCGGAAATTCGCCTGAGCCTTGCTTGACAAGGGATCGGCGCTGTGCTACAGTACGGCTCACACAGGCGCAGTTGCCTTACCCTCAAAGTAACCCTAATACAACAGGTGCAGGCCGTGTTGTCGTGTTCGCAGGGATGCGTTGGCATCAAACAACACTGCCGAGTCCTCACAAACAGAGCGACTGGCATATCCACAGGAGAACGGCGTTGACAAAATCACGTACTGAGCAACTTCAGGAGCGCTTGCGGGATTTACAGGTTAGCTCCCCCGACGTTGAAGCCGCAGTTATTGTGAGCGTGGATGGCCTGAACATGGCATCTTCCTTGCCCGGCAATATCGAAGAAGACCGGGTTTCAGCCATGTCTGCGGCGATGCTGTCCCTGGGGGAGCGTATCGCTTCCGAACTCGGTCGCGGAGAGCTTAACCAGGTCTACGTTAAAGGCGAAAACGGTTATGTTCTGCTGAGCGCGATTGGCGAAGAAGCTGTGTTGACCGTTCTGGCACGGGAGCAGGCCAAGCTAGGTTTGATCTTCCTGGACATGTCACGCGCTGTGAAGGAATTGGAAGAGCTGTTGTAGCGGCCCAACGGCCTGGCTACACGCTGCCCGGATCGCATCACGGCTGCGCGCTTACCTGAACATACGCACCCAAAACCGGTGGCCGATGATGCTGGCTGTGCTTGCCCATAAAGGGGGATGCCGTGTCTGAGAAGTCCCATATTCTGATTGTGGAAGACGATCTCGACCTTGCCGAAATGCTCAACGCGTATTTTCGGGTCCAGGGGTATGAGGTAAAAACAGCGGCTTGGGGTGAAGACGCCGTGCGCATGACGCACGAAGAACATCCCGACCTGGTCGTACTCGATATCCGTCTGCCTGATATTGACGGCTATGAAGTCTGCCGTCGCCTGCGCAGTCACCGGCGTACCCAGGACGTACCGATCATCTTTCTCACTGAAAAACGCGACCGGGTCGATAAACTGTCGGGCCTTGAACTCGGCGTCGTGGATTACATCACCAAACCGTTTGATATCCAGGAACTGCGGCTGCGCGTGCGTAACGCCCTCCAACGCGCGACCATGACCTCGCTGATGAACCCGGTCACCAATCTGCCCGAAGGCCCGATTGTAGACGAACGCCTGGGGCAAATCCTCTACAGCGATCAAAACTGGGCGGTGCTGCTGATGACGATCATGGGCCTGGAACGCTTCCGCGAACTGTACGGGTTTGTGGCTTCAGATGACGTGCTGCGTGCGGTCAGCCTGATGATGAACAACGCCGTGCGCGAACTGGGCAGCGAGGGCGACTTTGTAGGTCATCTCGCCCCGCATGATTTTGTGATTGTCACCAGTGCAGAGCACCTGGGGCCAATTCGTGAACGAATTGAACTGCGTTTGCGGCAGTCGATGGAATATTTTTATCCTTTGAAAGACCGCGAAAAAGCCAAACAAGCTATGGAAGAAAACCGGCTCCAACTTGTGATCGGACAAATCGACTACTCTCATGGTCCCTTTGACGATCTGGAAGCGGTGAAAAATGCGGTGATTGAATCGCGTGAGTCGCGCTTGTAGGCAGCGTATCGCGCCACAGGTCGATGACGTTTGTTCACCAACAGCCGGGATGTCACCAGCATCCCGGCTGTTTTTGGTCCTTATGGGGGATCGCGCGCCACCTTGAAATTCAGATATAATAAACACATGCTTGTGATTCGTTAATGGCCTGTGCATCGCCCTGACATTTTGATCGAGTCCTGAAAAACCCCTTCACTGTGGATAGGTTGGTTTCTATGAGCGCGCCCCGCGATACGATTTTAATTGTCGATGGTGATTCCGATACACGCGCTATGCTGCGCGAACAGATTTTTGCGGCAGAGACGTATCGCGTCATTGAAGCCGCTGATGGTCCCTCCGCCCTGGTCGCCTTGATGCAACACACCCCCGATCTGATCCTGTTGGCGCTGCAACTGGCAGGCTTATCCGGGCGCGATATGATCGTGGCGGCTAAAGCGCAGGGGTACGCCGGGCCGTTGATCGTGATGGGCGATCAACATGATCCGCGTGCTGTGACTGAAGCCCTGCGCCTGGGTGCGACTGACTATATTCCTACGCCGCTGCGCGAAGCCGAAGCACTCTCCGCCATCGATCGCGGGCTGGCCGCGATCCGGCTGCGCCGCCAACGTGACACGCTGGTGCAGCAGCTTGAAGACATGAATACCCAGCTTGAAGCGCGGCTCAACGAGCTAACCACGCTGTACGAAATTGGGCAGACGGTCGCCGCGCTGCTTGACCTGGACGGCGTATTTGCTGGGGTCCTGGACGGCGCGCTGACTCTGACCGGGGCCGATCAATCATCCTTGATGCTGCGCGATGATCGCACCGGCAAACTGGTTTTGCAAGCGGGTAAAAACCTGCAACCCGCGCTGCTTGACCGCATTGGACAGCCGGTGCTCGATCCGCTGGCGGATATCGTCATGCGCGCGCAGAATACGCTGCTGCTATCGGGCGAACAACTGCGCAAAAAGCACCAGGCCGTGCGCGATCTGCACGCCATCGCGTATGTGCCGCTGATGGTGCAGGAAAAGGCGATTGGCGTATTAGCGGTTGGTAACTATGATAAACAGCAGGTGTTTAAGGTCTATCATGGGCAGCTTCTGCGTTCGCTGGCAGATTACGCCGCAATTGCCATCGTCAGCGCGCGGCTTTTCCGCCTGCTCAGCCAGCGTGCCAAAACGATTGAAACTGCCAACAAAGCATTCCGCGAGCGCGATATGCAGCGCAGCCAGCAGTTTTATACCCTGCTGGCGCAAATCTACAAGCCCCTGGTAGCAGTTGAGACCCAACTGCTGCGGATAGCACAATCCAACATCCATGCGCCAGATGCTGCCAGCAGCCAACAGGTCAGCCAGGCAGCGCAGCAGGTGCGGCAGGTCATCACCCAGGTTTATGCACTTTTGCAGCATCACCGGCAGCGTACCAGAAACGGATAGCGGCGGAATCAGCAACTTACCGAGGCAAACCCTACTGTGACAGGCGAACGAATATTATTAGTCGAAGATTCGATGGAATTACGACACTTTCTGGTGGGAGATATTCTGCGCCCGGCAGGGTATGACGTACTTTCGGCGGTGGATGGCGACGAGGGTTTTACACTGGCACGCGATCTGCGCCCGGACCTGATCATTGCCGATTACCAGATGCCGGGACGTGATGGCCTGTCCATGCTGCGCGATTTACGGCAGGAAGGCATCGAAGGGCCGTTTATCCTGATCACGGCGGAAGGGTCCGAAGCGTTGGCCGTCGAAGCGCTGCGCCTGGGGGTCAGTGACTACCTGATCAAACCCTTCGATGTGGATGACCTGCTCAACGCGATCAGCCGTGTGCTGCGCCAGCACTGGACGCGCAAAATCGCCGAGCATATCCCCGCGCAACTGCTGCAAACCAACCGCGAGCTAGGCCAACGCCTGAACGAACTGGATACACTGGTTACGGTGGGGAAGCGTGTCACCGGCAAACTGAACCTGCGCGAAGTGCTGAATGAAGTCGTCAAAGCCGCCGTTCAACTCGCCGGGGCCGAACAAGGCTCGTTGTTCCTGGTGGATCGTGCATCCGGCGAACTGTACCTGTACGCATCATCCGACGAGATGCCTTCAAAAGAAAACCTGCGCCTGTCTGTTTCGGACAGTCTGCCCGGCAGCGTCGTGCGCACCCGTGAGCCGCTGACGCTCGCAGGCGAAGAGCTGCAAAAGATCAAAACGCACTATTTCTTTCGCAGCCTGATCTATGTGCCACTGGTGCTTAAGGATCACGTTCTCGGTGTCCTGGGCGTGCATAACCGCGAAACCGACGCTGAATTTGGGGACCACGCGCTGCAACTCTTGAGCGTGCTAGCCGACTTTGCCGCCATTGCAATTGAAAACGCGCAGCTCTACGCCATCACCGAAAGCGAACGCGACACGCTCAATACCATCCTGCGTGATACCGAAGACGCCATTATCGTCACCGACGAGACGAACAACGTGGTATTCTGCAACCCGGCGGCGCGCCGTACCTTTCGGTTGAGTGATGCGGTTTGCCAGGGAATACCCATCGCCGAAGCGATCCCACACGCGCAGGTGGTCGATCTGTTCGCCAAAGAGGCACGCTCCGGGCGCAGCCGTCGCAGCGAAATCTACCTGGATGACGGTGCCAGTGTGCTGAATGCACAGCTTACGATTATCGAAAGTGTAGGGCGCGTGGTTGTGATGCAGGACATCACGCACCTGAAAGAGTTGGACCGCATCAAGAGTGAGTTCGTGACTGCCGTATCGCACGATCTGCGCTCCCCGCTGACCGCGATCCTCGGTTACGTCGAGATGGTCCAGCGCAGCGGTGAACTGAACGAAGCACAACAAACCTTCATCGAGCGCATTGTGTTCAGCGCGCGCTCGATCACGACCTTGATCTCGGACCTGTTAGAACTGGGCAAAATTGAAGCCGGATTCGACGAGGACCGCGAGCCGGTCTACCTGCCTGCGGTGATGGACGATGCGTTTGAGAGCGTCCGCCACCAGTGGGAATCGCGTTTGCAACGGGTGCATGTTGATATCCCCAGCGAATGCCCGCCGGTGCTGGGAAACCCGCTGCGGCTGCGCCAGATGATCGCTAACCTGGTTGAAAACGCCGTGAAATATACCCCCCGCGAAGGGGAAGTTAGCATCGGCCTGGAAACCGATGGTGAGTTCTTAATCCTGCGCGTGCGTGATACTGGAATCGGCATCCCGGCTAAAGATCAGCCGTACATCTTCGATAAGTTCTACCGGACCGATGAAGCCATCGACAATTACGAAGGCACTGGTCTGGGTCTGTCGATTGTCAAGAGCATCGTTGAAGCCCACAACGGGCGTATCTGGGTTGATAGCCAGGTCGGAGCTGGCACGACGTTTACCATCATGCTGCCCGCTTACGATCCCGACGCCGTGCCCCGCTCCTCCATCTGACCGGTACGCGAAAACAAAATGGGGCCGCCACTGCTGGCGACCCCGTTTTTTGCGTGTGGTTTAATGGTTCCGGCGCTTAGGGCTGGAAGGAAACCATGATCTCGTTGGCGGTGTTGTTCAGGGAAACCAGCCCCGTCTCAACGTCGCCACCGCTGACCAGCAAGTTCTGGTACGTGGCGGACGCTTCGTCACGGATCACGTCATAGCTGGCGATCTGCGGCTCCACCGTGGTTTCGCCCTGAAGCAGATTCCAGGCCTGTTCGAACTGCGGCAGGTCGCTGAAGATCGCGCTCATGCCCTCCTGGGCCGAGTAGCGCACGGGGAAGTAGTTGCTGGCCTGTGCCCAACCGGCCTGCTGGACCGGCTCGGTCATCCAGCGCACGAACAGCCACGTAGCGAGTTCCTGCTCCGGCGTGGTCGCCGGGATGCTGACGGACGCGCCGTAGACATCGCTCACCGGCACATCACTGTACGGCAGCGAGGTCACGCCCCAGTTGAAGGGCGACTCGAAGGCATCTTCGATGCCCGAACGCACGAACGGCAGACCGGAAGTCGAGCCGACGTAGAACAGCGCACGACCAGCGGTGAAAGCGTTCTGGTCGCCGTAGCGTTCGGCGATCAGTTCGGCGCAGCCGTCGTTGTAGAGGCTGACCATGAAGTCGATGTAGGCCACCACTTCGGGGCTGTCGTAGGTGAACTGACCATCTTCATAGATGTCACCGCCGAGCGAGTACGCACCCGCCGCGATATTCGAAGCATCCGTGCGGACGAAATAACCAACAGGATCGTCACCTTCGTAGCCGCTCCAACCCTGCTCGCTGAATGCGCAGGCCGCTTCGCGGAAGGTTTCCCAGTCGGTCGGTACCGCGTCGTAACCCAGTTCCGCCAGCGCATCCATGTTGTAGTACATGGCTTCGAGCGAACGATTGGGCGGGAAGCCGATACGCGCAGAAGAACCATCTTCCATAAAGTAGTAGTCCTGGTTGAAGAAGCTGGGCACGAAGTCAGCAACTTCGGCTTCGGACAGGCCCCACTGCGCATCCTGGACGTAAACATCCATGTCGGCGGTCAGACCACCGGCCAGGTAGTACGCCGCCGACTGGTTCTGATACGCGACCACAAGATTCGGCACGTCACCCGAAGGAATACCAGCGATCATCTTGTTGTAGATATCGCCATAACCGCCCTGGTTCGAGGCTTCAACGGTGATGCCCCAGGGGTTATTGGCGTTGAAGTCGGCAATAATTTCATTGAGGAACGCTTCACGACTGCCGCTGTGCTGGTGCCACCACACGACGGTTGCGCCAGACGGATCAACACCGGCCAGGAGGCCTTCGGTTGCCGGTTCGGTGGGCAGGTCAAAAGTATTGACGAAACCCTCGGTACCCTGGGCGTTGACGACCATCATCGGGATAGCCAGCGCTACAACCAGAACAAGAATCATCCACTTCCGCATTCTCGTATTCTCCTTCATTGATAGGATACGAAATTCCTGGCAGCACGAAACTACCAGATAGACTATTACTTTAACGTAGCGATGTGAAACCTTTTGCAAGTTTGGGTTAAGTGATTGGCTTAAAATGGTTAAGAATGTTTTATAATCTACTCTTTAACCACACGTACAAAGCGCAGAACCACCTTAAGTATATCAGTTTTTGTGCTAGATAACCACAACACTCAATAGGCGGGCGCGTGCAAAGGTTGTCAGCCAAATGTTGTTGGCGCTGTTTACCTCACCTCAAAACCCCGCGTATGCTGCGCATACGTTCCAGCGCTCAACCGCACGTCCTCCCCCCTCTCCAGAGTGTGGAGAGGGCGCGCGACCTGCGGTCGCGGCCAGGGGGGTGAGGCTCAGAGCGTCGCTGTCAGGTTTTGCACGCACCCACTTGACTTTTTGGCGTTGAGAATAGGACCGAAAAACTGTACACTACTCTGTGTTGCTATGTTTGTACTGCGTGGCTGATGCGCACCGGCAGGATCGTCAGCACCCAACTATAACAAAGAGAGGGTTTCTCATGAAAAATGGCAAGATGTGTTTAGCTGTTATTATCGGCAATCGCGATTTTTTCCCGGACCGGCTGTGTACGGAAGGCCGTACTGATATCCTGGATGTGCTCAAAGAATTTGAGGTCGAACCTGTGCTCCTGGACGAAAACGCGACCAAGCTCGGAGCGGTCGAAACCTGGGAACACGCCAAAATCTGCGCGGAACTCTTCCGCCAGCACCGCGATGATATCGACGGCATCCTGGTCATCCTGCCGAATTTCGGGGATGAAAAAGGTGTCGCGGACACGATCAAGCTCTCCGGGCTGGACGTGCCGATCCTGGTACAGGCGTATCCGGACGACCTGGACCGGTTCACCGTCGAGCGCCGCCGCGATGCCTACTGCGGCAAGATTTCGGTCTGCAACAACCTGGTACAGTACGGATTCCCCTTCACGCTGACCGACATGCACACCATCCCGGTCAAGAGCGACGGCTTCCGCGCCGACCTGCGTAAATTCCTGGGTGTGTGCCGCGTCGTGAATGGGCTGCGCAGCGCACGTTTGGGCGCAATCGGCGCGCGTCCTGGCAATTTCAACACCACGCGCTACAGCGAAAAACTGCTGCAAGACTCCGGCATCAGCGTGACCACGCTCGACCTGTCAGAAGTCTTTGGCAAGGCGCGCAAACTGGCCGATGACGACGCGCGCGTTAAAGCCAAACTGGACAGCATCAAAGCCTATGTGAATACCGGTGGTGTGCCACCGGAAGCCGTCGTTAAGCAAGCCAAACTTGGCGTGGTCATCGAGGAATGGATGGCCGTGTATGATCTGAACGCTTCTGCGATCCAGTGCTGGACCTCGCTGCAAGATAACTACGGTGTGAACGTCTGCACGCTGATGAGCATGATGAGCGAGCAGCTCATGCCCAGCGCGTGCGAGGTGGACATCACCGGTACAGTCGCCATGTACGCGCTCTCGCTGGCCGTGCAGAAACCCGCCGCGCTCGTAGACTGGAACAACAACTACGCCGACGAT
>CAZMNL010000096.1:7455-9145 GCA_964567525.1 uncultured Anaerolineaceae bacterium | reverse complement strand
ACGCGATTCCCGGTTACACCAATACGATGTGGCTGAACGTAGCCGAACCGGGTCTCTACGAGGGCAACTGCGCGGAGTACTGCGGCACGCAGCATTGGAACATGTTCATTGACGTGGAAGTGCTGCCGCCGGACGAGTTCGACATGTGGCTGGCAGAGCGCGAAGTCGCCGCCCAGGAATTCCAACCCATCGGCCAGGACCTCGACTCCGCCCTGCCGGAAGGCCGCGCAGCGGACGGCGAAGCCGTCTTCAACGAGCTAAGCTGCACGACCTGTCACGCCGAGCAGCCGGGCGCGGGGCCGTCGCTGCGCCAGATCGCGGAACATGCGCAGTCGTCCGCCGCCGACATGGGCTACGACTCGCCCGGCGCGTACCTGCGCGAGTCGATCCTGCTGCCGTGTGCGAGCGAATTTGAGGGTTATAACTGCGCGGTGATGCCGGGGAACTACGGCGACCGGCTGGATGCGCAGGGCCTCGCCGATCTGATTGCCTACCTGGAGTCCTATGAGTAGCGGGACTCTTTCAACATCGTATCAAGCCGTGGAGGGCGTTCGAGTATGGCTACTGTAGCAACGACGCACCCGACCCAACATCCGAAACCGTCGGGGATTATGGCGTGGATCACGACCGTCGATCACAAGAAGATCGGCATCATGTACGTGCTCACAACCTTCTCGTTTTTCGTCATCGGCGTGTTTCTGGCGCAGATCATGCGCCTGGAACTGGCTGAACCCGGCCCCACGTTGCCGGGCATTGATGCCGACACGTACAACCAGATTTTTTCGATGCATGGCTCGACCATGATCTTCCTGTTCGTGATTCCCGGCGTGGCCGGGCTGGCGAACTACGCTGTGCCGCTGATGATCGGCGCGCGCGATATGGCTTTCCCACGTTTGAACGCGCTCAGTTATTGGCTGATCCTGTTCGGCGGGGTGGCGATGTACGCCGGGTTCCTGGTGGAAGGTGGGGCCGCTGCCAACGGCTGGACCTCGTATGTGCCGCTGGCGGGCAAGGACTACGCACAGGGGCACGGCACCGATCTCTGGCTGCTGGCGGTGGCGCTGACCGGCACCTCGTCGCTGATCGGGTCGTTTAACTTCATTGTGACGATCTTCAAACTGCGCGCGCCGGGTATGACGCTGATGCGAATGCCGCTGTTTGTGTGGACCGTGCTCACGATGGCGTTCATGATCCTGCTGGCGACCCCGGTTCTGACGGCTGCCGGCCTGATGCTGCTGGTAGACCGCAACCTGGGCACGCAGTTTTTTAACGCGGCGGCAGGCGGCGACCCGGTGCTGTGGCAGCATTTGTTCTGGTTCTATTCGCACCCGGCGGTGTATATCATGGTCCTGCCGGCCTTCGGCGTAATGTCGGAGATTATCCCGGTGTTCTCGCGCAAGCCGTTGTTCGGCTATACCGCGATGGTGATCTCAACCGTCGTGATCGGCGCGCAGGGCTTCGCGACGTGGGCGCACCACATGTACACGGTGGGCCTGTCTCCGGCGCTGGAGCTGTTCTTCGTGCTGACCACGATGGTGATCGCCGTGCCGACCGGGGTGAAGATGTTCAACTGGATATTCACCATGATCGGCGGCAATCTGCGTTTCGATACGCCGATGCTCTACGCTATCGGGTTCCTGACAACGTTCGTGATCGGCGGCATCACGGGTGTGTTCCAGGCCGTGCTGCC
>CAZMNL010000096.1:0-7445 GCA_964567525.1 uncultured Anaerolineaceae bacterium | reverse complement strand
GACGAGATCGTCCACGACTCCTACTGGATGGTGGCGCACCTGCATTACGCGGTGTTTGGTGGGGCCGGGTTTGGCATCTTCGCGGCGATGTACTACTGGTGGCCCAAGATGTTCGGCTACAAGCTGGACGAGCGCCTGGGCAAAATCCAGTTCTGGACGCTGTATATCGGCTTCCACATCACCTATTTCCCCATGCACATCCTGGGCTTGCAGGGGATGCCGCGCCGCATCTACGACTACCCGGCGGATCGCGGCTGGACCGACCTGACCCGCCTGACGACGGTCGGCGGCGTGATCATGGGTGTGTCCGTGCTAATCCTGATCTACAACATGATCTCGCGCGCGCTGAAGCACGAACCGGCAGGTGACGATCCCTGGGAAGGCGACACGCTCGAATGGATGACCAGTTCGCCGCCGCCTGAATACAACTTTGCGACGATTCCGACGGTCCACAGCCGCCGCCCGGCGCGTGACAAGCGCCTGGGGTTGATTTCTGCTGAGGGGGGAGACTGATGAGCAGCGACGCACAGATCATGACCGAAGACACGGTCAACGAAAACGGCCAGCATGAGGTCGGTATGCCGGACCCCGAACTGGCGCAGCATCCGCCTGACGAACACGGCGACGCGATTCACATGCCGCCGCCCAGCAGCGCCCCGATCATCGTGGCGCTGGGAATGCTGCTGGCCGGGGTCGGCATCGTCGCGCCGCTGATCGGCGTGGTCGGGATCGTGATCACGCTGTTCGGCGCGCTGAAGATGGCCGATGTCCCGCTGCTGGACTTTCACCCGAATTTCTTCAAGCAGCTCAACGACCGCAAGTTCGGCATGTGGACGTTCATCACGTCCGAGGTGATGTTCTTCACGACGCTGATCGGCGCGTTTATCGCCTTCAAGATCACGCACCCGGAAGCCTTCAAAGAGGCGCACGACGTGCTGAGCCTGCCGCTGGCGACTCTGGGCACATCGGTGCTGATCGTCAGCAGCTTTGCGGTGGTGATGGGCCTGGAAGCGATCCAGTCCAACGACCGCAAAGTGTTCTTTAACTGGATGGGGCTGACGCTGTTGTTCGGCGTGATGTTCCTGGGCATCCAGGCGTTTGAGTGGTACGAACTGTTCCACGAGGGCATCAACGAGCGCACGATCTTCGGCACGGTGTTTTTCACGACGACGGGCTTTCACGGGCTGCACGTGACGGGCGGCGTGGTCTGGCTGCTGCTGCTGCTGCGTCATGCATGGCGCAAGGGCGAAAACTTCAACGCCGGTAACGCGATGTCGGTCGAACTGTTCGGCCTGTACTGGCATTTTGTCGATGTCGTGTGGATCGTGCTGTTCACGATCATCTACCTGATCGAGTAAGCGGGGGGACGCAATGGATAACGCAGTTTGGATTACACTCTGGATCGCCAGCGGCGCGTTTATCGGCGGCGTCGTCACCCCGGTTGTGGCGGCTAACACGCGCTTCAACGACTGGATCGCGGCGCTGGTCGGGACGGGGGTTGGCGCGGTCGGTAACGTGATCGCGCTGGTCCCGCTGTGGATCGTGACCCGGTGGCGCGGCGGTCAGGACACGGACGCGCGCCTGCCCTGGCAGCGCGACGCGATCACGCCGCAGGAAGTCGCACGCGACGAAGCTGCACGCGATGAAGCCGCAAAGCCGGATGTGCAGGCGTTTGTCAACATGCTGGCGGCCAACTTCTGGCCCAAGCCGCGCACCGAAGGGCACTCGCATCGCCAGACCTACGTGGCGGTGGCGGTTGCGCTGGCGGTGATCACCGCGATTGAGGTCATGCTGACCTTTGTGGATGCGTCCTGGATCGTCGGGCCGCTGGTGGCGCTCTCGACGCTCAAGGTGCTGCTGGTGGCGGGCTTCTTCATGCACCTGGTGTATGACAGCAAGTGGTATGCCGCGCTGTTCGTGATTGCGATCCCGTTCGCGGGCCTGATCCTGGTGGTGTTGGCGCTGGCGTAAACCTCATCCCCCTTGATCCCCGCGTATTGCTGCGCATACGTTCTCTAAACGAGTTGGAGAGGGGGGAAGCCCTCACCCGACGGTCAAACCGTCGGGCTACACACCTGCTGGACCGCAAAGCGGCCCGCTGATCGCATGTTTAGCCCCGTTTACGGGGTGGTCCGGTCCATGCGAACCTACGGTTCGTAGGGCCGGGCGAGCCTTATCGCTATCCTCAAAGGAAACAATCACCATGACTCAACCGTTTTCAGGGCCGATTCCGCGTTCGTACTGGGTGCGCGAGGGGCAGTTGCTCGCCGGGCCGCTTCCGCTGGATGAGGTCGATACGCTGGTCGCGGCGGGCGTGACCGCGTTCATCAACCTGACCGGGCCGGGTGAGGGCGACTACACCGGCGAACTGCCCGACGATGTGCGCTATGAGCGCCACCCGATCACGGATTTCGACACGCCGCCGCCCGCGCAGATCGCCGGGACGCTGGACGCCATCGACGCATTACTCGACGCGGGCGAGACGGTCTACATGCACTGCTGGGCCGGGATCGGGCGCACGGGCACGATCATCGGGTGCTGGCTGGTGCGGCACGGCATGGACGCGGACACCGCGTTCGGCCTGCTCGAAGCGCGGCGCGGGCGTCCGCCGGAAACCGCCGATCAGCGCGACATGGTGCGCGCGTGGTCGGTGCTTGACCCGGCGCTGAGAGAGTGACGTGGCGCGGCACTGGTGCAACTGCCGCGCGGGACTGTTCGTATGGTATGATGAAAGCACCGCGTATCACACAGGAGGAAAAACGCAGTGGATACCGTTCTGTACCTGATCGCACTCGTGGTGATCGTGGCGATGATGGTCATTGCCATGCGTTATACGCTCAAGCACTTCGGCGGCACATTCAGCGCCTGGGGCGCGAAGCATTACGCCGAGCGCAGCGGCACGGACGACGACCGCCGCCACGACTGATTCCTTTCCCTCATATCGTGCTGAATCCTAATATTTGCTGAGAAAACCGCGCCCGGCGTTGCCATTCACGCGCCTGCGGGGTAGTATCCCGCCCGAACACAGCCGATTGTGGGGGCAGGAACAGGTAAGCACGGTATGGACCCAAGAACAACCTCAGAACACCGGCAGCAGCGCAGCGGGATGCTGGTCTGGACGGGTGCGGGCGCGCTGGCGCTCGCGCTGCTCGTCACGCTGGCCGTGCTGGTGATCTACATGTCCGGTGACGACGATCCCGCAGGCGGCGATCCGCGCGCTGAGACTACTCCAGGCGCAACCGAAATCCCACTGGGCGCGGCGACCGAGACGCCCGCCGCGTCTCCTACGCCGGAGACGACACCGACGATCACGCCCACGCTGCCGCCGACCATCACGCCGCTGCCCACGCTGCCGCCGGTGGACTGGCAGCATCCCACCGCCGCGCCGGACGTGATCGCCGCCGCACTGGACCAACCCGCCTACGCGGGCAGTGTTGCCCCGGTACAGCGCGATCTCGAACCGCTGACGATCCTGCCCGACCGCGCGCGCAGTGACGTGATCTCGTACACTGTGCGGGGGGGCGACAACCTGGGCGAAATTGCGAAGCGCTTCGATTTGGACGAAAGCACGATTATCTGGTCCAACGACAGTTTCTATGTCAATGCGATGCGCGTCGGCCTCAGACTCACGATTCTGCCGGTCGATGGTGTGTATCACCGCGTGCAGCAGCCGCAGAGCGTCGCCGATATCGCGGAACTGTACAGCGTCGCGCCATATACGATCATCGACTCGGAGTACAACGAGTTATTCGGCACCGTGCCGGAAACGATCCTGCCGGTGGGCCTGTACGTCGTCGTGCCGGGCGGCACCGGCTCCAAAGAGCCGATCTACTGGGACCCCGGCATCGTCATGACCACCACCAGCAGCAGCGGCACGTCAGGATCGGGCGCGGTCGCGGGGGCCAGCTACGCCTCGTTTGCGATTGGCGAGCCGGGTTCCTGCGGCCAGCAAGCGGTGATCAACGGCTCGCTGCCGGTCACGGCCCCGATCTGGCGCAGGTACACGATCACGCAGGATTTCACCTGGGCACATGGCGGCATCGACCTGGCAGTGCCGGAAGGCACGCCAGTCTATGCGGCGGGCGGCGGAACTGTGATCTTCAGCGGGTGGAGCACCTGGGGCTATGGCTACACCGTGGTGCTGGCGCACGGCGGCTCGCTGACGCTCTACGGCCACCTGAACGGCTCGTTTGTCTCGTGCGGTGAAGTCGTCGAAGCGGGGCAGAATATCGCCGTGACCGGCAACAGTGGGCGCTCCAGCGGCCCGCACCTGCATTTCGAGATTCGCGGGTCCAACGGCGCGCCGGTCAACCCCTGGGATTACCAGAGCTTTTAAAGCTGTAAGCGATTAGCAATAAGCGAAAAGCTGTCTTCGCCCAGGTTCGGTTACTTGCGGCGTGAACTGTAGGGGCGGGTTTGGAAAACCCGCCCTTTGAGAACCATCCCCTGCTCAGCATCCCCCCGCGACCTCGTTGATCACGATAAAGCCCTGGATCGTCTCGCCGACCACCTCGCCATTAATCGTCGCGGTGACGTTGACTACGATCATGTGCAGACCGGGATCGAGTCCGGTGGTGTCCGCGTAGACCTGCACCGTATCCCCGCTGCGCACCGAGTCCGGATAAACGGACAGAACCGGGCCGCCCGGCGGCGCGAGCGCCTGCACCGTCGCGTCAAAACGGCTGCCCGGATAACCGCCGTTCGCCACGACCACCTCGCCGACCAGGATCGACGCGGGGCAGTAGACGCTGGCTTCAGCGGTCATGTCGCGCGCGTAGAGCGTGAGCTGCGGCAGATAGTCGCTGTAGCGGCGCGGCATGTTCGCCACGCTGTTGAACACCGGCAGTGTCGATCCGTCCCGGCGCAGGATGCTGAACCAGCGCATATGGTTGCACAGCGGGTTGGCTTCCGGCGGGTAGAGCGACCAGTTCAGGTTCCACAGGAAGGTTGGCCCCGCCCAGGGCCAGTGACGGTCGGCGTATTGAAACGCGCGCACGGTGTAATCCGCCTGCGCCTCACCGGAAACCGCCAGCCAGCCAAACCCGCCGTAATCCGGGTTGCCCTCGCACTGTACCCCGTCCTCTGCCGGGTCGCGCATCCAGCCGAACTCGGTCAGCCAGATTTGTTTATCGTAGATGCCGCGTTCCTCGAACATCGCCCAGATCAGTTCCACGCGCCGGAAGGTGAGCGTATCGGCGCTGGGTGCGACTTCCGGCGGTTGGTTGTAACCGTAGGGGTGGTAGCCGAAGGCATCAAACCACTGCGCCGCGCCGTTGTCGAGCATTTCCTCGGCAAATTCCAGGTCGCTGATCGCCTGCCGGTCGGGGGTCGTGATCGTGGGCGCGAGTCCGCCGGAGACGACGATGATCTGCGGCGCGACGGACTTGATCTCGATGTAGGCCACGCGCAGCATTTGCGTGTATTCCCAGGCGTTCGGGCCGCGCGGCCACTCCAGCGCGAGATTCGGCTCGTTGTGGACCTCGATGGCGTCTACGCCCTGCGCGGCGAGTTCGGCGGCGCGCTGGCGCACGCTGCCCCGGAAGGCGTTCCAGTCCGAAGGCCAGGGTAAATCCATGCGGAACAGAATCCGCTTGCCGCTGAACGCGCTGATTTGCCCCGGTTCGTAGAGCTTCACCCAGTCCATGCGCAGTTGGTCCACCAGCGCGGGACTCACGTTGGTGTGCGGCGCGACGTGGATACCATAGCCCAGGTGCGGTGGCGGCATACTGCCCTGCGCGTGGGCGCGCGGTTGCGGCGGCAGAGATGCACCCAGCGTCCCCGCGCATAGTGCCAGCAGAAGCAGGGGCGCGATCCAGCAGTGCAGGTGTAGAGGTGTGTGCATTCGCTTCATGCGCGCCATTGTACCCCAGATTGCGGGTTCGGGCGTTTGCCGGGCGCGAAGCACGCGCCTGCCTGACACGGCGAAAATCCAGCATTGCCGCCCGCCGCGCAGTGCGTTATAGTGTCCGCTCAGAAAGTGATCTTGATTTTAAGCCGTTAGCATTTGGCAGCGACCTGATCTTCACCGATTCCGGCGGGTGATACAGTCCGTCACCGTGCTAATCGCTAAAAGCTAACCGCTTAATCACGCTGCGGCGGAGTAACAAAAATGAAACTCGTGATTGTGCTGCCAACTTACAACGAGGCGGAAAACCTGCCGGTGATGATCGACCGGCTGATGAGTCTGGATGTGCCCGCCGAACTCTCGGTGTTGGTCGTAGACGACAATTCCCCGGACGGGACCGGCCAGATCGCCGACGATCTCGCGGAGCAGTTTCCGGGGCGCATCGAAGTGATGCACCGCGCGGGCAAAAGTGGCCTGGGCACGGCCTATATCGCCGGTTTCCGGCACCTGTTCGAGCGCGATATCGACGGCATCCTGCAAATGGACTGTGACTTCTCGCACGATCCGAAGTACATCCCCGACATGATCGCCAGGATGACCGAATGCGACTGCGATATCGTGGTCGGCTCGCGGTATGTGCGGGGCGGCAGCGTGGATGAAACCTGGGGTGTGGGGCGCAAGCTGTTAAGCTGGTGGGCCAACAGCGTCTACGTGCGTATGATCCTGGGCACGAAGGTCAAAGACGCGACCGGCGGCTTCCGGCTGTGGCGCAAATACGTCTTACAGGGCATGGACCTGAGCCGCATTCGCTCTAACGGCTACGTGTTCCAGGTCGAGACGATTTACGTCGCGGAGAAGCTGGGCTACCGGCCCGAAGAGATTCCGATCTACTTCGCGGATCGCCAGGTCGGGCAGTCCAAGATGTCGTTCCGCGTGCAGATCGAAGCTGCGCTGCGCGTGTGGCAGGTGCTCAAGAACCATCGCCACCTGTCGCCGTCTGACCGGGTTGATGTCCCGGCGCAGGAAACGGTATAGGTTAGACTGCTTCTTCTGTTTACCCCTCCCCCTCTCGCGTGATCTGCGATCACGCGTGATCGCAGATCACGCGAGAGGGGACCGGGGGGTGAGATAAACCGGTAGGGGCGTATTGTGATACGCCCGTATAAGCCTCAGATTTTGGGACATTCCGAACGGGTTAGGCGCTAATGCTGCGAAAACTCACCCCCGACCTGATCATCGTGGCAGGGCTGTTGCTTCTGCCACTTCTGTTTTTTGCGCCCGTGACGCTCGGCGGCAGGACGCAGATTCCCGCCGACAACCTCTACCAGTTCGAACCCTGGGCGAGCGCGCGGGAATCGCTCGGCGTGCCGGAGATACCGCATAACGCGCTGCTGAGCGACCTGGTGCTGCAAAACTTCCAGTGGAAATCGTTCATCAAGCAGAGTTTCGAAGACGGCACGATCCCACTGTGGCAGCCGAACCAGTTCGCGGGCGCGCCGTTTCTGGCGGCGGGCCAGCATTCCGCGCTGTACCCGTTCAGCGCGATCTACACTGTGCTGCCGCTGCCGCGCGCCTATGGCTGGTTCACGGTCAGCCAGTT
>CAZMNL010000095.1:957-9155 GCA_964567525.1 uncultured Anaerolineaceae bacterium | reverse complement strand
GACGCTGGGCAACCAGGTCTGGGACGATATCAACAATAACGGCCTGCTGGACGGCGGCGAAGTGGGCATCGACGGCGTGGCGGTCGAACTCTATGCCGCCGACAGCACCGGCGCACCCGTCGGTGCGGCGCTGGCTACTACCACCACCACCGGCGGCGGCTTCTATACCTTCACCGGTCTGGCAAACGGCGACTACATCGTGGTCCTGCCCGCTGCTAACTTCGGCATCGATGCCGTGCTGGAACACTTCACCAGCAGCACCGGCCTGCCCGGTTTCGCCTACGAACCGGCCCCCGACCCTGACAACGACATCGACAGCGACGATAACGGCTCAATTGCGGGCACACTCGGCATCGACGGCAATATCGCCAGTCTGCCGATCACACTCAGCGCGGGCGCGGAGCCGGTGGTTAACGACGCACTCGGCATCTCGACCAACACGACCGTTGACTTCGGCGTGTTCATCCCGTTCAGCCTGGGGAACCAGGTCTGGTTCGATACCGACAACAGCGGCACGATCAACGGCGCGGAAATCGGCATCACAGGGGTTGCGGTGTACCTGTTGGACGGGACCGGAACCACAATCCTCGACACCACCACCACAGGCGTCGATGGGCACTACCGCTTCGACAACCTGCCGCGCGGCGACTACATCATTGAAATCCCGGCGATCAACTTCGTGGACGGCAACCCGCTGTTCATGCTGGTTAACAGCACGGGCGCGGGCCAGGAAGCCAACCCCAATAACGACGGCGACAACAACGACAACGGCCTGGATGTGCCAATGGGCCAGCCGGTGCGTACCGGCGTAGTCACGCTGGGACCGGGTGACGATGAGCCGACCGGCGAAACCTTCATCGGCCCCGGTGACCCTGGCGCGCAGAATGTGCGCAGCAACCTGACCGTTGATATCGGTTTCACGCCGGTCTACAGCCTGGGGAACCGTGTCTGGTTCGACGTGAACAATAACGGCGTGCTGGACGACGGCGAAATCGGCGTAGACAACGTGCTCGTGAACCTGCTGGACAGCACCGGTACAACGATCCTGACGTCAATGGTCACAGCCAACGGCGGTTACTACCGCTTCGATGAACTGGTCACCGAAGACTACCTCGTCGAGATCGCGGCCAGCAACTTCCAGGCGGGCGGTGAACTCGAAGGATACTTCAGCAGCACGGGCGTCGGGCAGGAAGCCAACCCCAACGCCAACGACGATAACAACGACAACGGCCTGGATACCCCGGTGCTCGGCGCGATCCGCAGCGGCGTGGTTTCACTCGGCCCCGGTGATGTCGAGCCGCTGGGCGAAGTTGACTTCGGACCGGGTGACACCACCATCAACCCCGCCGCGCAGAACAACCGCAGCAACCTGACCGTAGACTTCGGCTTCTTCCAGACGACGACCTACAGCCTGGGCAACCGCGTGTGGTTCGACCTGAACAACGACGGTATCCGCGTGGACGGTGAACCCAGTGTGCCTGGCGCAACCGTCAACCTGCGGGATAGCAGCGGCGTGTCCTTGCTGCTGACCACCACGACCGACGCCGACGGCTACTACCGCTTCGATAACCTGCCCGCTGGCAGCTACATCGTGGAGATTGCCGCGAGCAACTTCCAGGGCGGCGGCGTGCTGGTCGGCTATGGCAGCAGCACCGGCCCCGGCCAGGAAGCCAATCCTAACATCGACCTGGACGACAACGACAACGGCCTGGATACCCCGGTCGCGGGCGCGATCCGCAGCGGTATCGTCACCCTCGGCCCCGGCGACTCCGAGCCGATCAACGAAACGGACCTCGGTCCCGGCGACCCTGGCGCGCAGAACGACCGCAGCAACCTGACCATTGACTTCGGCTTCATCGAAATTTCGACCTACAGCCTGGGGAACCGCGTCTGGTTCGATGCCGATAACAACGGCCTGCGCGACGGTGGCGAAATCCCCTTCGGCGGCGTGACCGTGAACCTGCTGAACAGCAGCGGGACCGCGATCCTGCTGACCACCACCACCGACGCGGGCGGTTACTACCGCTTCGACAACCTGCCCGCTGGCAGCTACATCGTGGAGATCGCCGCCAGCAACTTCCAGGGCAGCGGCCCGCTGGTCGGCTACGCCAGCAGCACCGGCCCCGGCCAGGAAGCCAACCCCAACAACGACGGCGATAACAACGACAACGGCCTGGATACCCCGGTTGCGGGTGCCATCCGCAGCGGGACCGTCACGCTCGGCCCCGGTGACTCCGAGCCGACCAACGAAACCGACCTCGGCCCCAGCGACCCCGGCGCAGTCAACGAACGCAGCAACCTGACCGTAGACTTCGGTTTCATCCAGACTCCGCTGTTCAGCCTGGGCAACCGCGTGTGGTTTGACACCAACAACAACGGGCGTCTCAATGACGGCGAAAGCGGCGTGCCCGGCGTGACAGTCAATCTGCTGGACAGCACCGGCGCGCTGATCGCTACCACGACCACCGACGCCAACGGCTACTACCGCTTTGACGACCTGCCCGCTGGCGACTACATCGTTGAGATTGATGCGAACAACTTCCAGGGCGGCGGCGTGCTGGTAGGGTATAGCAGCAGCACTGGTTCCAACCAGGAAGCCAACCCCAACAACAACGGCGACAACAACGACAACGGGCGTGATACGCCGGTAGCAGGCGCAATCCGCAGCGGTATCGTCACCCTCGGCCCCGGCGACGTAGAACCGACCGGCGAAACCGACCTCGGACCAGGCGATCCCGGCGCAGTGGATGCGCGCAGTAACCTGACTGTAGATTTCGGCTTTGTCCAGGTCGCCACCTACAGCCTGGGGAACCGTGTCTGGTTCGACGCCGATAACAACGGCCTGCGTGAAGGCAGCGAAAGCCCGGTAGTCGGTGCAACGGTCGAACTGCGCGATGAAACCAGCGCACTGCTCACCACCACGACCACCGACGCCAACGGCTACTACCGCTTTGACGACCTGCCCGCCGGTAACTACATCGTGGAAATCGCGCCGAGCAACTTCCAGGGCGGCGGCGTCCTGTTCGGCTACGGCAGCAGCACCGGCGCAAGCCAGGAAGCCGATCCGAACAACGATGTTGACGACAACGACAACGGTCTGGACAACCCGGTGCCTACCGTCAACGGCATTCGCAGCGATATCGTCACCCTCGGACCAGGGGACTCGGAGCCGATCTCTGAAACGGACCTCGGCCCCGGCGATCCCGGCGCGGACAACGCGCGCAGCAACCTGACCGTTGACTTCGGCTTCGTGCAGGTCGAAACCTACAGCCTGGGCAACCGTGTCTGGCTGGACCCCAACAACGATGGCCTGTGGATCGCACCGGAACAGGGGATCGCCGCAGTGGTGGTGAACCTGCTGGACGGCACCGGCACGGAGGTGCTGGCGACGACCACGACCAATCAGAACGGGTACTACCGCTTCGACAACCTGCTGCCCGGTGACTACATCGTCGAGATCGACAGCATCAACTTCCAGACCGGCGGCACGCTGCAAAACCGTAACAGCAGCACCGGCCTGGGCGAAGAACCCGATGCCAACAGCGACGGCGACAGCAACGATAATGGTATCAACGGCCTGCCTCCGGCCTATGTGGGTGTGCGCAGCAGCGTTGTCACCCTGGGTCCGGACGCTTCAGAACCGACCAACGAGACCGATATCGGACCGGGCGATGATGGGCCGCCCAATGACCGCACCAACCTGACCGTAGACTTCGGCTTCTACCCGGTGTTGAACTACAGCCTGGGGAACCGCGTCTGGATCGATGACAATGAAGACGGGCGTCAGAACGGTAAGGAAAAGGGTGCCGGTGATGTGCTGGTCAACCTGCTGGATGGGGAAACCAGAGACGAACTCGGCTCAACCACCACTGACGCTAACGGTTACTATCGCTTCGATAACCTGCTGGAAGGCAGCTACATCGTCGCCATTGACGGCGACAACTTCGACGCGGGTGAATCGCTGGATGGCTACACCAGCTCGACCGGGGAATACCAGGAAGCCAACCCGGACAAGGACGTTGACCGCAACGACAACGGCCTGGATGACGGCTTCCGGGGCGGTTTCCGCAGCGGGACCGTAACTCTCGGCCCGGATGGAGCCGAACCGCTCAATGAAACGGACATTGGCCCCGGCGGGCAAGGTGAAGCCGATGGCCGCGCCAACATGACCGTTGACTTCGGCGTCGTGCCCGACACCACGCCCGAAGCTGAGGATACGGGCGATGTCCTGGTGGTGGACCCGTTCATCAACAAACTGGGCAATCCGGCCCTGATCCTGCCCGGTGAGCAAGTGACCTTCACCATCACGGTATCCAATAAGGGCAACTCTCCGGCGAATGACGTGGTAGTTGTAGATACCGTGCCGGATGAGTTCACCGTCCAATCGGCGACCACGATGCAAGGAACCTACACGATTGAAGGCAACACGGTGACTTTCACCATCGGCACAGTACAGCCCGACCAGGTCATCACGCTGACCATCGTCGCGCTGGTCAATGCCGATGTGAATCCCGAACTTGAACTGGTGAACGTGGCAGAGCTAACCTACGCGGAAAATCCCAACGACATCCGCACGGCAGACGCCATCATCCGGTTGATGGGCGGGATGCTGCCGAATACCGGCTATCCCCCGGCAGAACCGGCCCCGACACAGTCCCCGTCACGCGCACCCATTGCGGGCGTGGGCGGTGCCCTGGTGGTCGGGCTGTCACTCACCGCGTGGGTAGTGCGGCGGCGCAAACGTTAACCCTGAGATAACCCTATCCGCGCGCACCTTGTGAGCAGCACGCACCGGAGAGTCCATTGGCTCTCCGGTGTTTTTTCCTTGCATTCTCAGCTAAACGACACTGCCCAAATCGCACCAGAGCGCGTTATCATGTATGGTAGAAGCAGCACCAACTGATTTTCAGATTCAGTCATTTTTTGGAGGACCCTGGATGAACAAGATTGGTATTTTCTACACGTATTGGGTGCGCGACTGGCATGTCGATTTCCATCCTTATATCGACAAGGTCGCCGACCTGGGTTTCGACATCATCGAACTGCAAACCGGCGCAATTGCCGCGCTGAACGCCGCAGAGCGCCAAAATCTACGCGCACATTTGGATGATCGCGGCCTGGAGTTTACTTCGGTCATCGGCCTGCCCGCCGAGTACGACGTGTCCTCAGAGGACAAAACCGTGCGCGAAAACGGGATCGCCTACCTGCAAAAGCTCTGCGCTGCTGTCGGGGAACTGGGCGGCGGGATCGTGGGTGGCATCGTCTACAGCACGTGGCCGGCATCGCTGCCCCCCGGCGTGACGGATAAGCGCCCCTATACCGAACGCAGCCTTGCCAGTATGCGGGAAGCGGTCAAGGCGGCGGAAGACAACAACGTGATCTTTGCGCTGGAAGTGGTCAACCGGTTTGAGCAGTACATCATGAATTCCTGCCAGGAAGCGTTAGACTACGTGGAAGAACTCGGCAGCCCGAACGTGAAGATTATGCTGGATACTTTCCACCTGAACATCGAGGAAGATTTCATCGGCGAGGCAATTGTGCGGGCCGGGGATCAACTGGGGCACTTCCATGTCGGCGAGAACAACCGCCGCCCACCCGGTTACGGTCACATTCCCTGGACCGAAGTGGCAACGGCCTTGCGCACCATCAACTATACCGGGCCGGTGGTGCTGGAACCGTTCGTAACCCCCGGCGGCGAAGTGGGCCGCGACATCAAAATTTACCGCGACATGACCACCCATCTCGACGTGGATGAAGACGCCCGTAAAGCCCTGTTATTCATGCGCGGACTGCTGAAGTAGCGCCCGCTGCTAAAACCGGCACCATAGCACGATTAGAGAGCGAATTGTCCGGGCGGCGATTCGCTCTCAACTTTCTGTGAACGCATTACACAACGCAACGAACGATGCTAAATACCAAGCAGTTCGCGCGCTTTGCGCACGGCAGAGGACGCATCCGAGGCATAGCCGTCCGCACCGATTTCATCAGCGAACGCCTGGGTCACGGGCGCGCCGCCCACCAGGATGATCGCCTGACCACGCAGCCCGGCCTGTTCGATAGCCTCAATCGTGGTTTTCATGTTGGTCATGGTGGTGGTCAGCAGCGCCGACATCGCCACGACCTGCGCGCCGCTTTGCAGCGCCTCGATGAACTTTTCGGGCGCTACGTCCGTGCCCAGATCGACGATCTCAAAGCCCGCGCCTTCCAGCATCATCGCCACCAGCGATTTGCCGATATCGTGCAGATCGCCTTTGACCGTGCCAATAGCGACCTTGCCCAGTGGCTCAACACCCTGTTCGACCAGGTGCGGCTTCAGGATTTCGAGCGCAGCAGACATCGCCCGCGCCGAAATCAGCATCTCAGGGACGAAAAACTCGCCTTCTTCAAATAATTCACCCACTTCGCGCATGGCATCGATCAAACCATCGTGCAGAATCTTATCCGCCGGAGTGCCTGCGCCCAACGCCTCTTGTACCAGTTCTACCGCAGCTTTGCGGTTGCCATCAATAACAGCTTCACGAATTTGTTCAATTGACATTTTTTATTTAACTCCATTTCCCTCAGATGCCATTATAGCCGGGAACGCGCATCGATCAAACTCGACATAGCACCCAAAATCAGTGCCAGTCGTCATGTTAAAACCAGGCACAATTAACAATATCCCCGGTCGTACCGCGACTCAAGCACGCATACTCAAGCCGATACGCCCGCGCTCAATGTCCACATTCAGCACCGTGACCTCGATCACGTCACCCACGCTGACAACCTCATACGGATCGCGGACGTGAAATTCGGCCATCTCGGAAATATGCACCAGCCCATCCTGCTTGACGCCAATATCGACAAACGCACCAAAATCAACGACGTTGCGCACCGTGCCGGTCAGCGTCATCCCCGGCTGCAAATCTTCCATCTTCAGCACATCGGAGCGCAGCACGGGCGGATCGAGTTCACTGCGCGGGTCGCGTCCGGGACGCGCGAGATCGTTAAGCATATCAACCAGCGTCGGCTCGCCTACACCGAGTTCCCCGGCGATCTGCGCGGGGTTGATCTGCGCGCGACGCTGTTGCACACAATCCGGCAGGTCGGGATCGTCCGGCGAGACTCCCAGCCGGTCCAGCAGTGCCAGCGCCGCATTGTAGGATTCAGGATGCACACCGGTATGGTCGAGTACGTTGGCGCTTTCCGGCACGCGCAGGAAGCCCGCCGCCTGCTCAAAGGTCTTGTCACCCATGCCCTTGACCTGCTTCACGGCCAGCCGCGAGACAAATGCGCCGTTTTGATCGCGCTCCGCTACAATGCGCTCGGCGAGCTTCGGCCCCAGCCCGGCGACGTGCTGCAACAGCGCCGGAGATGCCGTGTTGACGTTCACGCCCACACGGTTCACTACCGATTCAACCACCTCGTCCAGCCGGGTTGTGAGTGCCTTCTGATCGACATCGTGCTGGTACAGGCCCACGCCGATACTGCGCGGATCGATCTTGACCAGTTCCGCCAGCGGATCGAGTACGCGGCGCGCAATTGACACCGCCCCGCGCATGGCAACATCCATGTCGGGCAGTTCGGCGCGCGCCAGCGGCGAAGCCGAATAGACCGACGCGCCCGCCTCGTTAACAATCAAATACTGCGCGTTGATGTCATGCTCGCGCAGCAGCGCGGCGACCAGTTCCTCCGTTTCACGCGAGGCCGTGCCGTTGCCAATGGCGATCAGGCCGACGTGATACTGCGTGACCCACTGCGCCAGCGTCGCCAGCGCCCGCGCGCGTTCGTTCTGCGGGGGATGCGGGTAAATCGTCGCGGTATTCAGCACCTTACCGGTGGGGTCAACCGCCGTAATCTTGCAGCCTGTACGGAAAGCCGGATCAATGCCCAGCACCACACGCTCTTTAATCGGCGGTTGCAGCAGCAGCCCGCCGAGAT
This sequence comes from uncultured Anaerolineaceae bacterium, assembly GCA_964567525.1. Taxonomy (GTDB): domain Bacteria; phylum Chloroflexota; class Anaerolineae; order Aggregatilineales; family Aggregatilineaceae; genus CAYRNY01. The sequence goes on along the minus strand of CAZMNL010000095.1, from coordinate 1,235 downwards.
TAGTCGCAAAGACACCGATTGCGTGCTGGTCGGCGCGCTCAGTCAGCGTGCGGCGCACTTCGCGCTCGATAGCCGGACCGATCAGGCGCTTGTAGGCATCCATCACGGCGGCTTCCAACTGGTCCGCAAAAGTCGAACGGCGATCCAGCGGGTACAGGCGCAGCAGTTCGCGCGTGATGCGGTCGTCAGGGGCCAGCACATGAATCTTAAGCACGCTTTCACGCTCGCCACGATTGAGCGCGAGCAAGACCGCTGGTTTGACGACGCCACCGACAGCG
>CAZMNL010000095.1:0-947 GCA_964567525.1 uncultured Anaerolineaceae bacterium | reverse complement strand
ACGATTGAGCGCGAGCACCTGGTGAGGTCGCACGCGGTCCAGCCGCGCTTCGAATGCGTAATAAATGCGGTAAACGCCTTTAGCGTCTTTGCTCTCGTCGCTCACGGCCACGTCGAGCGACCCCGCCTGCCATGTCAGGCGGCGCGCCACATCACGCGAGCGGGCATCATCCGCGACCACTTCCGCGACGATATCGCGCGCCCCCTGCAAGGCGTCATCAGCGGTAGGCACGTCGTCATTGACAAACGACGCCGCGACCGCAACCGCCGGGCGCGGATCGCGCGCCTGCGTCAGGATCAGGTCGGCCAGCGGCTCTAACCCGCGTTCGCGCGCGATCTGGGCGCGTGTGCGGCGTTTCGGTTTGTAGGGCAGGTAAAGGTCTTCGACGGCTTGAAATGTCTCGGCTTGCAGCACGGCGGCTTGCAGTTCGGGTGTCAGCTTACCCTGTTCTTCGATGCTGCTGAGCACGGTGTCCTGCCGTTCGGCGAGCTTGCGCAGGTAGGTGAGCCGGTCAAGCAAGTTGCGCAACTGCTCTTCGTCCAGGCTGCCGGTCATCTCTTTACGGTAACGAGCGACAAATGGAACGGTATTCCCCTCGTCAAACAAGCTCACTGTGCGCTCAACCTGTGGCCGGTGCAGCGTCATTTCGCTGGCGAGCTTGCCAATGATGTCACGTTGTATCACGAGAAAATCCTTCGCATGTGATGTATGTTTCAGGCAACAGCATTGTACCACGCCTGCACTGTGAAATCTGCCCTATTATGGACAGCCGCATCCGCATATACTTAGGAGTATCGGAAAAATATTAGGCCGATCCATAGAAATAATTCGCCCGTTTGACGTTCCGCACCAAACATCGTTCAAGGTTCCCCTTCCCTGAGGGAAAGGGGGACGTGACCGCAGGTCACGCGGGGATGGGGTAATTATTTTCATGATGAAGCCTTAGA
>CAZMNL010000094.1:1927-9188 GCA_964567525.1 uncultured Anaerolineaceae bacterium | reverse complement strand
GCGCACCCATGCCCCGAATGCGTTTTTCGCCTCAGCTATCGGTCAGGGCATCGTGCAGGACTGGGCACCGCTCGGCATTGCCACCGCCGAAGAACTCTGGTTAGGTAAAGCGATCACCAACACCAGCTTTATCACGCTGGTTGCAGATGCCATGCGCGTGATGGAGCCTAAAGAGTTCTTCCGGCCTGCGCAGGTGGACTCCTACGGAAATTTCAATAACATCGCCATCGGCAAAAATCCACGCGCGCCGCGTCTGCGCCTACCCGGTTCAGCGGGCATCCCTGACGTGACGCTGCATTCTGAGCACATCTACATGTACGTGCCGCGCCACTCACGCGTGATTTTCGTGCCGGAACTGGACTGGCTCAGCGGGATGGGCCACCATCCCGCGCGGCAGGAGGGGCACGGCGTGCGCTATCTGGTGAGCGACCTGGGCCAGTTCGATTGGGCTGAAGGACGTATGCGGCTGGTCAGTTACCACCGGGGCGAGAGTATTGAACGTATCCAGGCGAAGACGGGGTTTGAACTGCACATCGCGCCGGACGTACACGAAACCCCGCCGCCCAGCGTGGAAGAAATCCGCTTACTGCGCGAAGAGATCGATCCCTATGCAGTGCGGCGGCTAGAGACGCTCGCGGGCAGTAAACGCCGCCAACACCTGCGCGACATCCTGGTTTATGAAGGTGTTCTGGAACCCGAAGCGGATTGATCAACCGCCTGAACAGCGTGAACGGGCAGCAGCACTTTAAAGGTACTGCCGGGATGTGTCTCTTCGTTATAGCCTTCACTCTCGACCCACACAATACCGCCGTGCGCCTCGACCGCCCCTTTGACCAGCGCCAGTCCCAGGCCCGGCCCGCCGCCTTTGAATGACGTTTTACCAGAGGAATGCAGCGCAGCGGCCCCGATCTGGTAGAACTTCTCGAAGATCAGTTTGTGGTGCTGGGGATCAATGCCTACCCCGTTATCCTGCACCATGATCGCCACTACGCGCCCCATACCTTCGACATCCGTCACCCAGTAGGTGGTCGTGATCTCGCCGCCATCCGGCGTGTACTTGATCGCATTGAGATAGAGCTGGTAGAAGATTTTATACATCAATCCGGGATCGGCTTCGATATACGGAACCTCGCCGATCTGCTTGATGCGCAGCGCAATCCTGCGCTCCAGCAGCACGGACTCGAACTCGTTCTTGAGTTCCGCGAACACGCTCTGCAACAACACAGGCACATGCGACACCTGCAAAGTTTCCGTGTCGATCTTGGTGATATCCAGCATCCCATTCACGATCTCGTACAGGCGCGAAGTGCCCCGGATAATGCCGTCCACGACTTCACCCAAAGTCGCGTTGGACTGCAAGGCGGGGTTATTGCGCAGCACGTCGGCATAGCCCTGGATCACGGTGAGCGGCGTGCGCAGTTCGTGTGCGGCGATCTCGATGAAATCCAGCTTGGCCTTATCCAACTGGGCCAGCGTTTGGTAGGCTTCGCGCAGATCGGCGAGCGCCGTCTGGTCGTTGCTGCGCAGACGGTCGAACGTGGTACGCACCATGCGCCACGCAAGATTCGGGCTGGACGCCATCAAATGCTCGAACACTTCGCGGTCGAATTCGAGCACGGTTGTTTCTCGCGTAGTGCGCACATTGGCGGCGCGCGGTTCGTCCTGAATCAGGGCCATTTCGCCAAAGAAATCACCCGCCGTGCTACAGCGCAGCAGCCGTTCTTCGTTACCCTCAAGATGCTTGGTGATGGCGACTTCACCATCGATGATCAGGTAGAAGACGTGTTCGTATGCGCCCTCTTTGCAAATCAGCGTATCCGGCGGGTACGTGTGCGTGCGCACCAACCCGGATAATTCCTCGGTGGCCTTGTCATCCAGATCGGGAAATGCTTCTCGTAGTTTGGCGATAATGTTAACTTGCATCGACCAGGGCCTCCTGTAACGTCCCCACCATCAAAAGTGTATCACAATTCAGCCGCGAGCCACAGACAATGTAAAATTAACCGTAACACAATACGGGATCAACCTTGCGGCTGATCCCGTATGCCTCAACGTATGTCCGGGTGCGCGTTATGCCCGGTTAAGCAGCGTTTGCGCAGCTTCCACAATATGTGCCGGAGTCAGCCCAAACTGTTCGAAAATCACCTTATATGGGGCCGACGCACCAAAGCGATCCACACCGATCACAATACCGTCCGTGCCGACCCACTTCTGCCAGCCGGTCGTTACACCGGCTTCGACCGCCACGCGCGCCCGCACATCAGGCGGCAGCACGCTGTCGCGGTAAGCTTGCGGCTGGCGCTCGAACAGTTCCCAGCTTGGCATACTCACGACGCGCACCGCGATCTCCTGCTCAGCAAGCAGCTTTTGCGCGTCTAACGCGAGATGCACCTCAGAACCGGAGGCGATCAAAATCGCGTCGAATTCACCGTTCGCCGGGTCCGCGAGTACATACGCACCCCGCGCGACCCCTTCTGCCATCCCTGCGCCAGCATCCAGCACCGGGAGATTCTGGCGCGTGAATACCAGCACGGTCGGACGCTCGCGGTTCTGGATCGCGGCCTGCCACGCAAACACGGTTTCGTTGGCGTCCGCCGGGCGGATCACATCCATATTGGGGATCAGACGCAGCGACATAATTTGTTCAACCGGCTGGTGCGTGGGGCCATCTTCGCCCAGGCCGACGCTGTCATGCGTGAAGACAAACACCGGCGCGAAATGGCTCAGCGCGGCGATACGCATCGCCGGGCGCATGTAGTCGGAGAAGACCAGGAACGTCGCCGTATAGGGGATCAGGCCACCATGCGCCGCCATCCCGTTCGCCGCTGCGCCCATCGCGTGTTCGCGCACGCCAAACCGCATGTTACGGTTACCGTACTGCCCGGCCTGGAAGTCGCCGGAGAACTTGAGATAGGTATTGGTCGAGGAGTCGAGGTCCGCCGCGCCACCGATCAGGCCCGGCAGTTTTTCGCCGATGGCATTCAGCACCTTGCCCGACGCGCTGCGCGTGGCGACTGCGCCATCCTCAAAACGCGGCAGGTCAGCGTCCCAGCCTTCCGGGAGTTCGTCAGCCCACATCTGGCCCCACACTGCCGCCTTGCCTGCATTAGCGCTGGTCCAGGCATCGAAACGAGACTGCCAGGCGGCCTGCTGCTGTGCGCCCTTATCCGCAACAGTGCGAAAATGCGCCAGCACATCGTCCGGGACCAGGAACGCCGGTTCCTGGGGCCAACCGAGATTCGCTTTGGTAGCAGCGACTTCGTCTCCGCCCAACGGTGAACCGTGCGACTTCGAGGACCCGGCTTTATTCGGACTGCCATACCCGATCACAGTCTTGACCATAATCAACGATGGGCGCGCGGTTTCGGCCTGCGCCGCTTCAATCGCGGCGGCAATCGCATCGAGATCGTTACCATCCGCCACGCGCAGCACATGCCAGCCATACGCCTCAAAACGCTTTTCGACATCCTCGGTAAACGCCATTGTCGTAGACCCGTCCAGCGAAATGTCGTTGTCGTCGTACAGATAAATCAACCGGCCAAGCTGAAGATGACCGGCCAATGATGCGGCTTCCGCTGCGATACCTTCCATCAGGTCGCCGTCACTGACAATGGCATAGGTGTAATGATCGACGATCTCATGCGCTGGCGTGTTGAAGGTTTCTGCGAGATAACGTTCGGCAATCGCCATCCCTACCCCGGCTGCGAAACCCTGGCCCAACGGCCCGGTGGTTGTTTCCACGCCGGGGGTCAGGCCGGCTTCGGGGTGGCCCGGCGTGATGCTGTCCCACTGGCGAAACGCTTTGAGATCGTCCAGTGTCACGTCATAGCCGGTCAGATACAGCAGCGCGTATTGCAGCATGGAACCGTGCCCCGCTGACAGAATGAAGCGGTCACGGTCCGGCCACTGCGGATCGCGCGGATTGTGCTTCATGAACCGGGTCCACAACACGTAAGCCATCGGGGCCGCGCCCATCGGCAGGCCAGGATGACCGGAATTAGCTTTCTGGACGGCATCCACCGCCAGCATACGAAGCGTGTTAATGCACTTGACATCAAAATCAGACATGGGATTCCTTTCAAGTCAATCAATGCGCGGCAGGCGTCGTAACCCACACCGCCGGTAGCGAACACAAGCGTTTCCCTGGCGCGCAGCCAATTATAATGCACGCGCAGGATTTTGCATGTGATCCGGGCAACAAAGTCCTAAAACTACGCACAAAACACGCTTCTATGTTAATCTATCAGCAGAACGAACTTGTGCTAACGGATTCGAATCATACAACCTGGTGCCGAACTATGAACGATGAATTTAACGAACTGGACGATCTCGACACCGAGATCACCGATGAAGAAGACGAAGAGATCGAAGCGTTCTGCATGACATGCCGCGAAAAAACGCCGATGGACAATCCGCAAGCGATCTGGACGCGGCGTGGCGCACCCGGTATGCGCGGGACGTGCTCGATCTGTGGGACTACGGTGTTCCGTATGGGCAAGACCGACGCCCACGAAAAAATCAAAAAGCCCGACCCGGTAAAGATCGCAGAAGGGGAAACCGGACGCGGTAAACGCAAAGCGCCGCCTCAGGCCGTGACCTACATCAACTACGCGGTAAATGATGCCGAATTCGCCGAAATCCTGGCCGACGATCTCGAACGTATCGGCATCAAAACCTGGATGGCAGGCACAGAAGTAGAGGATGTGCAGTGGGCGACGGGTGTACATCCGGCCCTGACCGAATGTAAGAATATGGTCGTGATCCTGACTCCGCTGGCGATCAAAGCGACCAATGTTGAGGAAGCGCTGCAATTTTTCCTGGACAACAATAAGCTGGTGGTTGTCGCGCTGCTGCTAGAGATGGAAGTGCCCGACACGCTGCGGCGCAAACCGCGCTTTGACTTTTCCGGCGACGACTATAAGCAGCAGTTCCGCCAGCTTGCCGAAAGTCTGACGCGCTGAGCATCCCCCAACGCTAACTATAACACTGTGCGCCTTTCCGGTTTTCTCGCAAGTCGGAAAAGCGCGCAGTGTTTTGGGGTATCACGCACGCACTTAATGCGCACGCTGGATCAGGAATTCCGCCAGTTGGCGGATGAGATGCTGCGTATCGTTATTAATGCCGGTACTGGCGAGACTCTGCATCGCCAGATCATAATAGTGACGGGCGGTCTGGTCGGTCTGACCGGCGGCATCCACCCGCCCCAGCACATCCAACACAGTCTGTACATCATCATCAGCGAGCACATCCTGCGCGTAAATACGCGAAAGCGTTGCGCGGTCGGCCTCGCCGGCGCGCTCCAGGGCGACCAGCACCGGGTAGGATTTCTTCTTGTCGCGGATATCGCTGGCAACTACCTTGCCTGTCTGCGCCGTGTCGCCCCAGACATCGAGGTAATCATCCCGTATCTGGAAAGCAACCCCCAGGTTGCGCGCAAAAGCGGCATAGCCCTGCGCGACCGCTTCATCATCCGTGCTGAGCAGCGCGCCAATGTACCCCGCTGCTTCGATCAGCGTGCCGGTCTTGTTAACAATCATCGTGATGTATTCTTCAGCGCGCACCACTTCCCGCGTTTCAAAGTCGATATCGAGCATTTGCCCCTCAGCAGTCCACAAACACGCCTGCGACATCGCCCGGTGCGCCTTGATCGTCTTCACCGGGTCCGCGCCCTGATCCAACAGCCGCGTCATGGCGAGATTTGCCAGCGCGTAGAGACCATCCCCCGCGTTAATCGCCTGTGTGCCGCCCCATCGTGTCCAGACGGCAGGCCGGTGACGGCGTTCCGGCGATTTATCCATCACATCATCATGAATTAACGTAAAGTTGTGGAGCAGTTCCAGCGCAGCCCCGGCGGGCAGCACATGCTCATATCGCCCGTAGACCGCCTGCGCGACCAGCGCCATCATCACCGGGCGAATGCGTTTGCCGGATATGTTTTTGTCGATACTGGCAGCTTCAGCATCCCAACCGAACTGGTAATCAATGATCGCCCACATAATCGGTGCAATGGTGCGCTGCTCATCGCGTATCGCGCGCATCTCGTTTTCAATATCTGCGAGGATTGGTGCGAATAAAGTACCATAATCGAAGCTCACAATACATCGTCCTTTCGTGACTTTATCAATACTGCGGGGAAGGCATATTAATCTAACGTTCATTCTACGGCATTTTTTCCGGAATGACTATGTTCGGGCATTGCCGCGCACGACGAAACACATTACACTTTGAGCGGAAATGAAGGGAGTGTTATTCGTGTCCTCAACATCTGTTCATGTATCCGCACCGGGAAAGCTGATGCTGTTGGGCGAGCACGCCGTCGTGCATCACCGGGCGTGCCTGGTGACAGCAATGGATGCGCGGCTACACATGACCGTGTCTCTCACCGGCAGCGGAGACGATACCTTCACGATTGACGCGCCGGATATCGGCGTTATAAACGCCCAGCGCGCGCTGAAACACGCCTTCGCAGATGGACAGCCGCTCACCAGAGGTACGCGCTTTATCGAAAGCGCGCTGGCGGTGTTCCATCACTGCTACGGGCTGTCGCAGGGATTGCACATCGCCACGCGCAGCGACTTCGCCAACACTAAAGGGCTGGGCAGTTCCTCCGCAACGGTGGCGTGTACGCTCTTCGCGCTGAGTCAGTTATTTGATCGTGCGCTCACGCCGCGCCAGATGTTCGATCTAGGATTGGAAGCCGTGCTGAACGTGCAGCAAACCGGCTCCGGGTTTGACCTCGCGGCAGCGATCTACGGCGGCACGCTCTACTACGAAAACAGCGGGGCGCGCATGATCGCGCCGCTGGATGCGTCCGAACTGCCGCTGGTCGTGGCGTACAGTGGCGTGAAGGCCGACACCGCCAGCTACGTGCATCGCGTGACAGAACGGCTCGCCACCTGGACCACCGCCATGAACAGCATCTTCGACACGATGGATGTCCTGGTCCACGACGGACGCACCGCGATTCAAACGGGTGAATGGAAACGCCTCGGAGAATTGTTCGATATCCAGCATGGACTGGCGCACGCCGCCGGAGTTGATACTCCTGAAACCGCCGCGCTGGTCTTCGCCGCACGCAAAGCCGGGGCCTACGGCGCGAAACTCAGCGGGGCCGGTGGCGGAGACTGTATTATCGCGCTGGCTCCGGCTAACCGGCGGCAGTCAGTCGAAGCGGCGCTGCAAACAACCGGCGGCGAGATCGTGCCGGTCGCGCCTCATGCGCCCGGTGTGCGACTGGAAACGGGAGAAAATTAACAATATG
>CAZMNL010000094.1:0-1917 GCA_964567525.1 uncultured Anaerolineaceae bacterium | reverse complement strand
TGAGCCACCCAAAAGCCACGGCGCTAAGCTGCGCTAATATTGCCTTCATCAAGTACTGGGGCCGCAAGGATCACGCGCTGCGCCTGCCGCTGAACAGCTCGATCTCGATGAACCTGGACAACGCCACCACGATCACGATGGTCGAATTCGATCCCGCGCTGGAACGCGATCAGGTCACGATTGAAGGCGAAGCAGCGGAAAACACCATTCGCGCAGGAGCGCGCGTCAGCGGGCACCTGGACCGTATCCGGGCGCTGGCCGAGATCACGACCCGCGCGCGCGTCATGTCGCGGAACTCGTTCCCGATGGGCGCGGGAATTGCGTCGTCGGCGTCGGCGTTTGCCGCGCTGACTGCTGCCGCCGTACACGCCGCCGGTCTGGACCTGGACCAGCGCGCGCTGACGATCCTGGCCCGCCTGGGATCGGGATCGGCGTGCCGGTCGATCCCGGCGGGGTTTGTCGAGTGGCATGCCGCCGGTACCAGCGAGAACTCGTATGCCGAGCAGATCGCCCCGCCGGAACATTGGGACCTGCGCGATCTGATCGCCATCGTGCAGACCGAGCATAAAAAAGTCGGATCGACCAAAGGGCACGAACTCGTCGATCCGAGTCCTTTCGCGGCGGCGCGTCTGGCAGCAGCCGAACGCGCACTGCCGGTCGTGCGCGAGGCGCTGCTGGCGTGTGACTTCACCACCTTCGGCGAAGAAACCGAGCAGGAAGCGATCCGGATGCACGCGGTTGCCATGACCGCGCAGCCGAGCGTGTTGTATTGGTCGCCGGAGACGGTGCGCATCCTGCACGCGGTACGTGACTGGCGCGCAGACGGTCTGCCCGCCTATTTCACCATTGACGCGGGCGCGAATGTACACGTCTTGTGCGAGGGGCAGCACGCGGAAGCACTCGAAAAGCAACTACGCGCGCTCGAAGGCGTGCAGGACGTGATCGCCAACCGTCCCGGCCCCGGCACGCAGATTGTTGATACCCACCTGTTTTAGAACTTGTTTGATACTGCTATTTGAGAGGGGGAAAACCGATGGATACGTTCGATGCAATCCGCAAACGCCGTAGTGTGCGCGCCTATACCGGGGAACCGATCCCGCGCGAAGACCTGGAAGCAATCGTGGACGCCGGGCGGCTGGCCCCCACCGGCCACAATACGCAGCCCTGGGAATTCATCGTGATCACCGACCGCGCCATGATCGCGCATTTCAAGGTGGCGGCGGACTGGATCGACCAATCGGGCGCGGTGATCGCCCTGGTACTGGCCCCGACTTCGCGCTGGTGGCTCGAAGACGGGGCCGCAGCCGTGACCAGTATGCTGCTGGCTGCAACGGCGTTAGGGTACGGCTCGTGCTGGCTCGAAGGGCGAACGCTGCAACACGAAGAAACGTTCAAGACACTGTTAAACGTTCCCGCCGATAAGCGGCTGTTGACGCTGGTGTCGGTTGGTGTACCGGAGTCCTGGCCCACCAAAGAGAAAAAGTCGCTGTCCGACGTGCTGCACTGGGAAAGCTACGGGGAAAAACCCTGAGCGTGGAAAATGCAGCGAGCCAGCCGGGTTATGGCTGGCTCGTTGTTTTAGTACGGGTGCAATGGCAAAATATGATTCCTAGCTCAAGCGGCGCATGAAGCCTCTATGGAGGCGGGCTGAAACTGTTCTACATCGTAATCGGGAGACAAATTCAACAAGGCGCGAGCCAGTTGGCGAGTCGTATTGCGCAGGAAGATAAGCCATCGGCCTGAGAGTAATTGAGCACGAAGATGTCGGTTCCAGCGTAACTCTGGAAAAACCGATTTTTCCAACACAACTTCAGAATTGGATGACAACACCTTGAGGGAAACTCCACTCAATGATCCGCCGCGATGTATCGTTTCAAAAAGGCAGGGTAACAAAACTAATCAGAAAATGGGCTGAGA
>CAZMNL010000093.1:0-9282 GCA_964567525.1 uncultured Anaerolineaceae bacterium | reverse complement strand
CCCGAATTTGAAACACACCCTGATCGGGCCGGACCACTCAATTCTAAATGCATTATACTACCGTTCTAAAGCGGTTATAACCGCGCAGGGCCGCGTATGAATGTTTATGAAAATTGTGCGTTCTACATCAATTTTTAATTGACTTTACCTTTATTGTGTGCCATAGTAAATGTGACGTTGTAGATCGCAGCCCGTACTATATTCCCATTCTAGCGTGACACTTCCAATTTTTTCTGCGTCCCTTATTTTTGAAGCGGCATCAATACAGGTATGGGGCGCAGGTGATGCAAGGGGAAAATCAAATGCGTCAAAAGTTTGTGCCGGTTATGTTGGTGTTGTTCTTAATCGCCGGTTTTGCATTAACAGCCTGTGGCGGTGATGACCAGGACGACAGCCCCAAGCAGGTCAAGATCGCGGTCAGCGCACCACTGGCATTAGGGATCGGCGAAGACGTGGCGAACGCGCTGCAAATGGCGCTTGACGAGCGCGGCGGCAAGGTCGGCGATGTGGAAGTCTCATTACTCGTGCTGAACTCCAGCGATCCTGAAGGCAGCCCGGTTTCAACCGAGGCCGAAGCAAAGATCGCGGCGCAGGCCGCCGACGACAAAAGCGTCGTGGCCTACATCGGCCCGATGACCACCGACCAGGCCAAGACCTCGATCCCCATTCTGAACCGGGCCGGGATTACGACCATTTCCGAATCCGCGACCGCCGCCAGCCTGACCAAAGCCGGGTTTGGGCCGGGCGAACCGGGCATCTACTACCCGACCGGCAAGCGGACGTTCTTCCGCGTGCTGCCCCCCGATGATGTACAGGCCGAAGGCGCAGCACAGTGGATCAGCGACCTGGGCTTTTCGTCGGTGTTCGTGGTCAGCGACGGGACCGGCTACGGCAATGGTATTTCCGGCATCTTCGAAGTCGCCGCGCAGGACGTGGGCTTAGGCGTGGCCGGGCGCGAAACGCTCGACCCCGACGCGCTGACTCCGGCAGACTTCGCCCCGGTGATCGCGGCAATTGAGGCGGCGCAGCCGGATATCATCTACTACGGTGGCGGGGCGGTCCCGGTGGGCGTGGAATTCCTGCCCGTGCTGCGCGCGGCCTATCCCGACCTGCCGCTGATGGGGCCGGATGGCCTGGTCCAGGAAGAAACGCTGGCCCTGGGTGCGGACATCACCGAGGGGATTTACGTCACGAACCTGACCGTCCCGGTGGACCAACTGCCTTCTGCGCGCGGATTTGTCGCCAGTTACCGCGAAAAGTACGACGAAGACCCGGACTCTTACGTCCTGGCCGCCTATGCCGCGATGGAATCGGCGCTGGCCGCGATTGAAGCCGCCGACAAAGCCACCCGCGCGGGCGTGCTGGACGCGCTGACGGAACTGGAAAGTGTCGAAGGTGTGTTCGGGACGTGGTCATTTGACGTGAACGGCGATACGACCTTCCGCACATTGAGCGGCTGGCGTGTCGAAGACGGCGCATGGGTTTTCGTTGATATCATTGGTTAATCATGGTGGCTGCCGGTTCGCAGTGAGGGTCGAGACCCTCGCCAGCGCCGAAACGGGCTGGCGGGGGTATCCCCTGCACGGGCCGCCCGGCAGTTAATTTTAGTGTGTAAAGGGTAGCTGCTATGTTCTCAGGAAGACGAACCACCCTCACCGCTCAGCTTATCCAGCGCACGCTGCTGCTGAGCGTCTTCGCCATTGTTGCGATTGGGCTGGCGGCAGCGGGCGGTAGTGCAGCCGTGTTCCTGGCCGTCCAGCGCGACGTGAACGACGAGGGTTCGACGGCTGCGCGCGAGTTTGACCTGTTCCTCTCGACCATCGAGAGCGATTTGAGCGCGGTGTCCGGGTTGCTGTTCAATATGGACGACGTGGATGTCGGTTTCCGGCAAACGCTGGACCGCAACGACGAAATCTTCGAACTGCGGCTGGTCGCGCCCAACGGGCAGGTCACGGCGCAGCGGCGGCGCGGCGCGGTGGTGGGCGAGGATTTCGTCCCCGTGCAGCCCTGGATCGAAGAAACGCGGCGCGGCGATATCTACATCAGTTCGGTGAACTTCGCCGAGTTTGGTGTGCCGTTTGTCGATATCGCTGTGGGCGCGTTTGACGACGCGGACAACTTCGCCGGGACGCTGGTCGCGCGCGTGGACCTGACCGCGCTGTGGCAGCGCGTGATCAGCATTGAGGTCGGCGAGCAGGGCTATGCGTATATCGTGGATGCGGACGGGCGCTTGCTGGTGTATTCCGACCTGGCGCGCGTCCGTGAAGGTACGAACATTGATAATGAATTGGGGCTGCTGCCCGCCGAAATCGAAAACACCAATCCGCTGGGCCTGGACCTGATGAACAACTACACCGGGCTGGAAGGCGAACTGGTGGTGGGGACCAGTGTCCCGCTGCAAACTGCGCCCTGGTTTGCCGTGGTTGAGCAGCCGGTCAGTGAAGCGATTGCGCCGTTTGTGCCTGCGCTGGTGGGCCTGGTTGCGGCGCTGCTGGTCAGTGTGGTGCTGGTGTTCACCACCGTGCAGTTTATCCGCCGCCGGGTAACCGCCCCGCTGCGCGAAATCATCAGCGGCGCGCAGACCTTGGCCGCTGGCGACCTGAGTTACCGCATCGAGGTGCAGGGCGCGCGCGAAATGCACGACCTGAGCACCACGCTCAACCAGATGGCAACGGAACTCGAACAGGTCAACCGCACGCTGGAAGAGCGCGTAGAGGCCCGCACGCGCGACTTGCAGCTTGCCGCGCAGGTGTCCGAGCAGATTTCGACCGTGCTCGACCCGGACGTGCTGCTGCCCCAGGTGGTGGACCTCACCAAAGACTATTTCGACCTGTACCACGCGCACATTTACCTGCTGGACCGTGACGGCGATAACCTGCTGCTGCGCGCCGGGGCGGGCGAGGCCGGGCGTACCATGCTGGATCGTGGGCATCGTATTCCGGCCAGCGCTGAACTCAGCCTCGTGGCACGGGCCGCGCGTGAAAAATACCCGGTGATTGTGCCGGATACGTCGATTGAACCGGGCTTCCTGGCAAACCCGCTGCTGCCGGATACACGCTCTGAGGCGGCGCTGCCGCTCATGGCCGGTGAGCGCGTGTTGGGCGTGCTGGACGTGCAGTCCGACCTGCCGGGCCGCTTCGGCCCCGACCTGATCTCGGTGCTCTCGACGATGGCCGGGCAGATCGCGGTCGCCATCGACAACGCGAGTATGTTTGTTGCGGTGGAGCGCAGCAGCCGCCATGAGCAGGCGATCAGCGCCGTGACTCAGGCGATCCAGGGGGCGACCAATATGGACGAGGTGTTGCAGGTCGCCGCGCGCGAACTGGGCCGGGCGCTGCGCGTGCCCTACACCGCGATTGAACTGCATGTTGAAACCGAAGATCACGATCAACGCGATGTGCTGGCGGAACCGGCGGATTAACCGGGGAACGCCAGCGCGTTATCAGGTGTGAAGGAATAATTATAATGAAGAAGAAGAAGAAGAAATATGGGCGTATGTTTGCACTGCTGCTGGTGGTGTCCTTACTGGTCGCGGCCTGCGGCGGTGATGATGACGATAACGGGAATGGTGATACGGCGTCCGGTGAACCGACGCCCATCGTGACCCAGGTGAACTGGATCGATGACGTGGAATGGGCCGGTTTTTATATCGCCCAGGAACGCGGGTACTTCGCTAATGAAGGCCTTGAACACACCCTGCGCCTCGCATTTGACGCCGAGGGAAACTTCCTGGACTCGATCACAGAGGTGGCCGAGGGCCGCGCTGAGTTCGGCGTGGCGGATATGACCACCGTCCTGACGGCGCGGGCGGCGGGCCAGCCGGTGGTGGCGGTGGCGACGATCTACCAGCGTCACCCGCTGGCGCTGACTTCGCTGGCCGAAAACGGGATCGAACGTCCGCGCGACCTGGCGGGCAAAACCATTCAAATTTCCGGCGTCAGCACGATTGTCTTTCAGGCGCTGCTGGCTTCGGAAGGCGTCCCGCTGGATGCTGTGAACGTGGTCGAACGCACCGATTTCACCCTGGAGCCGCTGCTCAGCGGCGAGACGGACGTGATCGACGCCTGGATGACGAACGAGGTGGTCGAGTTGTCGCTGCAAGGGGTGGCGTATAATACGATCCTGGTGTCGGATTACGGCATCGAGGTGTATCCGGCGGTGATCTTCACGCGCGAAGACCTGGTTGCTGACCAGCACGACATGGTGCAGGGCTTTGTAAATGCGGTGCTGCGCGGCTATCAGGAAGCGATTGAAGAACCGCTGGTCGCGGTGGACCTGGCCCTGGCGCGCAACCCGGACCTTGACCGCGACGTGCAGACCGAAGGGATGCAGCGCAGCCGCCCATTACTGAAACCATCCGGCTACGAAGCCGGGATGATGACGCCCCAGGTGTGGGAATTCGCCCAGGAAATTTTGTTGTCCCAGGGCTTGCTGGACGAGCCGCTGGCCCTGGATGAAGCCTACACGCTGGAATTTCTTAATACCTATTATCAATAAGACCACCCGTTTTTTACAGGGGATAGTCTGATAAGGCGCGGACGATGAGTAGACAATCACAACAGCGAGCATCCACTTCAGCCCTGCGCGCACAGTTGCCCTGGTGGCGACAACTGCGCTGGGGGCTGACGCTGAGCTTCGTGCTGCTGGTGCTGGTGCCGATTGCGGTGGTCGTGGTGTTGACCTTCAGCCAGGCACGGCAGTCAGCCGAAGATCAGTCGCTTAACCAGTTGGAGTCGGTGGCTGAGCTAAAAACGCAGGAGATCGACCGCTGGGTACAGGATGCCCAGCAGTCGATGCGTATCGTGCTGGCCGGTCAACCACGTACCAACCAGTTTGTTGATCTGATTTCGCCGGTAACGCCGGAGATCGGAAATACCAACCGCACCGCATTGACGATCGTGCTGAGCGATGCGGCGCGGCAGTACGCCGGAGTCGCCGAATACTTCTTCTACGACGTGAATGACGGTCGTATCCTGGCGTCCTCCGATGTGAATCGCGTGGGGCAGGTTGTCCGTGCGAAGCCGTACTTCGAGGCCAGCAAAGCTGGCCCGTATGTGCAGTCGCCGTACTACGAGATCACCAACGAGCTGAACGTGGTCATCACCGAGCCGGTCAAAACCAGCAGCGGGATCACGGTGGGGGTGCTGGCCGCACGCCTGAACCTGGATGCGCTTACGGACATCATGCTGGCGCGTGCCGGTCTGGGCGATACCGGCGAGACGTACCTGATCAGCGCGGAGAGTAACTTCTTCCTGACGGAAAGCCGCTTTGAAGAGTTCGAAGAAACCCGCGCGTATCACAGCACCGGCATTGACCGCGCGCTGTCCGGCCTGAACGGGTCCGGCACCTATGTAGACTATCGCGGCGAAGAGATCTTTGGCGTGTATCGCTGGCTGCCGGAACTACAAGCCGCGCTGCTCGCTGAGATCGACCAGTCAGAAGCGCTGGCGGACTATAATCGGACGCAGAATATCGTCACGCTGCTGGCGATTTTCCTGGCGGGGGCGGCGGCGGTTCTGGGCGTGTGGGTGGCGACCCGCTTCACCCGACCAATCAACGCACTGGTAGAAACCGCGTCTCAGTTGGCGGCGGGGGACTTCGACCAGCGCGCGGACCTGGGCGTCCATAATGAGTTGGGCGTGCTGGCCGGGACCTTCAACGACATGGCGGACCAGCTTCAAGACCTGATCGGCTCGTTGGAAGGCCGCGTCGAGGCCCGCACGCGTGACCTGTTCCTGACGCTGGAAATTGGGCAGTTGGCCTCGCGCATTTACCGCCTGGAAGAACTGCTGCCGCGCGTGACGGAATATATCCGCGAGCAGTTCGACCTGTACTATACCCAGGTATACCTTAACGACGACGTGAACCGCTATGCGGTGCTGGTCGCCGGGACGGGTGAGGTGGGGCGGCAGCTTCTCCAGCGCCAACACAGCCTGGACCTGGGCGAAACGTCGATTGTGGCCCGCACAGTACAGGGCAAGCGCCCGGTGCTGGTGGCAGATACCGAAGTCAGCAGCGTTTTCCGCCCCAACCCACTGCTGCCCGAAACACGCTCCGAGGTCGCCATCCCGCTGATTGTGGGTGGTGACGTGCTCGGTGTGCTGGATATGCAGGCCCGTGATGCAGATACTTTCCGCGAAGATAACCTGGCGGTGTTCGAAGCGATGGCGAGCCAGTTGGCGTCGGCGATCCGCAGCGCCGAGGCTTACACCGAAACCGAAGCCGCCGTCGAGCGCGCGACCGCGATCAACCGGCGGCTGACCACCGATATGTGGCAGAGCTACCTGGGCCGCGTGGGACGCGGCGACCGCGTGGGCTACAGCTACAACCTGCGCGAAGTCGAAGCGATGGCCGAACCGCTGGAGATCGCCCCAGGACCGGTGCAGTCCGGCAACGGGCAGGATGGCAACCGGCTCTCGCGGCCCGTCATGGTGGGCGCACAGTCCATCGGCCAGATCGTGCTGGCGGAAGACCGGCAGCGCGACTGGACCGCCGACGACCTGGAACTGATCGACGACGTGGCGGAACGTGTCGCGCTGGCGCTGGAACAGTTCCGCGCCTTTGACGACACGCGCGCCGCCCTTGACCGCGTGGACCTGATCCTTGGCGCGGTGGGTGAAGGCCTCTACGGCCTGGACCGCGACGGCCTGGTGACGTTCGTGAACCAGGAAGCAACCATGATGGACGGTTACGAGCCGGGCGAACTGATCGGCCAGCACCATCATTCGCTGATGCACCATACCCACCGCGACGGTACACCCTATCCTGAACACGACTGCCCGATCCATGCCACGCTGCAAGACGGTCAGTCGCGTGTGGTTGATTACGAAATTTTCTGGCGCAAAGATGGCACGTCCTTCCCGGTGGAACTCTCCAGTTCCCCGGTCATCCAGGAAGGCGAAGTCGTTGGTGTGGTGGTGAGTTTCCGCGATATCACCGAGCGTCTCGCCGCGCAAGAAGAAGTAGCCCAGCGCGAGCGCCAGTTCCGCGCCGTATTCGAGGGCGCGAACGACGCGATCTTCCTGCTGCGGCCTGAGGATGCCGTGTTCGTGGACTGGAACACGCGCACGCTGGAATTCTTCGGCGTAAGGGCGGAGGACTTTGTAGGCACAACGCCCGGCAACTTTTCGCCGGAAATCCAGCCGGACGGGCAGGAATCCGGCCCCAAGGCGGCGGCAATGATTGCCAAAGCCGCAGCGGGCGAGCCGCAGGTGTTCCAGTGGCTGCACCGCCGCCAGGACGGTTCCGAATTCTTCGCGGAAGTCAGTTTGAGCCGCATCGAAGTGCGCGGCGAAGTGCTGACGCAAGCCGTTATCCGTGATATTTCCGAACGTGTGGAAGCGGAAGCCGAGCGCGAGCGCCTGCTGCAAGAAACCGAGCGCCGCGCGACGGACATGGCGACGGTGGCGGAAGTGGGCGCGGAGACATCCTCCACGCTGGATGTGGAAAACCTGTTGTGGACGGTTTCCGACCTCACCAAAGAGCGTTTCGGTCTGTACCACGCGCACATTTACCTGCTGGATGAAGATGACGATAATCTCGTGCTGAGCGCCGGGGCCGGGGATGCCGGTCGCCAGATGGTGCGGCATGGGCACAGAATTGGTTTGAACCACGAACACAGTATCGTGGCCCAGGCGGCCCGGTCGCGGCAGGTGGTGGTGGTGGACGATGTGACCGCCTCGCCGGACTTCCTGGCGAACCCGCTGCTGCCGGAGACGCGCTCGGAAATGGCGGTCCCGATGGTGGTGGGCGATACCCTGATCGGTGTGCTGGATGTGCAGTCCGCCATAGCGGACCGCTTCACCCCGCTGGATCAACAGGTGAAATCCACGCTGGCCTCCCAGATCGCAGTCACGGTGAACAACGCGCGACTGTTCGGTGAGACACAGCGCCGCGCCGCTGAAATGGCGACGGTAGCGGAAGTGGGCGCGGAGACATCCTCCACGCTGGATGTGGAAAACCTGTTGTGGACGGTTTCCGACCTCACCAAAGAGCGTTTCGGTCTGTACCACGCGCACATTTACCTGCTGGATGAAGATGACGATAATCTCGTGCTGAGCGCCGGGGCCGGGGATGCCGGTCGCCAGATGGTGCGGCATGGGCACAGAATTGGTTTGAACCACGAACACAGTATCGTGGCCCAGGCGGCCCGGTCGCGGCAGGTGGTGGTTGCCAATGATGTACGGCAATCAGCGGACTTCCTGGCGAACCCGTTGCTGCCGGATACACACTCCGAAATGGCGATCCCGATGGTCGTGGGCGAGCGCCTGGTCGGTGTGCTGGATGTGCAGTCGGACCACCCTGATTTCTTCAGCGATGCGTCGCAACAGGTGCAGCAAACGCTGGCCTCGCAGATCGCGGCGGCGGTGAACAACGCGCAGTTGTTCGAAGAAGTGCGCCATTCACAGGAATCGCTGCAACAAGCCAACGTCGTGATCGAAAACAGCCCGGCGATGCTCTTTGGGTGGGAAGTTGAAAAGGGCTGGCAGGTGGTGCTGGCTTCGCAGAACGTCACGCAGTTGGGGTATACCGCAGAGGAACTGCTCTCCGGCGATATCCTGTATTCCGACCTGGTTCACCCGGAGGACCTGCCGCGCGTCGAGGCCGAGGTAGATGAACATCTCGAAGCCGGGGCCGACTCCATGCTGCTCGAATACCGCTTGGTGCGGCGTGACGGCGAAATCCGCTGGGTGGAAGAGCGCAACAGCGTTGTTCGCAACGCGGACGGAGAGGCGACCGGGTTCCAGGGGATCGTGCTTGACGTGACCGCCCAGCGCGAAGCCCAGATCGAACGCGAGCGCCAGAGAAACACACTGGAAGCGCTGCTGGCGAACCTGCCAGTGGGTGTGTTCATGGTGGAAGTGCCCAGCGGCGCGCCGCTGCTGGCGAACGAACGCGCGCTGGAAATGCTTGGGCGCGGTCTGGACCCCGAAGCCGAAACTGAAGCCCTCGCCGAGGTCTACGCCGTATACCAGGCAGGCACGGAGCAGCTCTATCCCACCGACCAGATGCCGCTGGTGCGTGGTATGACGGGCGAAAGCGCGCATATCGAAGATATGGAAATCAAGAAAACCGACGGCGAGCGTATACTGCTCAGTGTGACAGGCGCGCCCATCCGCGATGCTAACGACGAGATCGTAGCAAGCGTGGCGGTGTTCCAGGACATTACCGAAGCCCGCCGCACACAACAGGAAATCGAGCGCCGCGCGACGGACATGGCGACGGTGGCGGAAGTGGGCGCGGAGACATCCTCCACGCTGGATGTGGAAAACCTGTTGTGGA
>CAZMNL010000092.1:0-9312 GCA_964567525.1 uncultured Anaerolineaceae bacterium | reverse complement strand
ATGCCCAAGCCGATCTTCGGCGTCAACGGCAGCGGAATGCACGTTCACCAGAGCCTGATGGACGCGGAAACCGGCAAAACGCTGATGTTCGATCCTGACGGCGTGTTCACGCTCTCCAAGCTGGCGCAGCAGTTTGTCGCCGGGCAGTTGCTCCACGCACGCGCGCTGGCCGCCGTCGTGGCCCCCACCGTCAACAGCTACAAGCGCCTGACGCCCGGTTACGAAGCCCCGGTATATGTCTGCTGGGCACAGCGTAACCGCTCAGCCCTGATCCGTATCCCGCGCTATGCGCCGGGCCGTGAGCAGGCGTCGCGCGTCGAACTGCGTTTCCCCGATCCGAGCTGTAACCCGTACCTGGCCTTCGCCGTGATGCTCGAAGCCGGTCTGCACGGTATCGAAGCGGGCATGGAACCGCCCAAACCGGTCAATGATGATGTATTTCACTGGACACCGGAAGAGCGCCAGGCGAACGGCGTGGATGTACTGCCCGGCACGCTGGAAGAAGCGCTCGACGAACTGGAAAAAGACGACGTGCTGCGTAAGGCGCTCGGCGATCACATCTTCGAACACTATATCCGCGCCAAGCGCACCGAATGGGACGAATATCGCATTCACGTGTCCGAGTGGGAGCGCGAACGCTACTTGCGCACACTGTAACACGATCCTGCGCTTGAAAACGCAATCCGCAGTCTTCCACCAAAGGGGCAACTTCCGCGCGAAGTTGCCCCTGTTTTGCGGCTGTGGGTATGATCTGCAACAACGTTCTACCATCAGCCGCGAGGATACATCATGAGTTCAGAGAGCAGCAGCGCCCAACACAAAGCTCAGGCCGCCCAACAAGGCCCGATTCCCATCGCCATCGTGACTGTCAGCGACACGCGCACACCCGAAACCGACGTTAACGCCGCCTACCTGCGCGAACAGATCGCCGCGCTTGGCCATACCACCGCCGCCTACCGCCTGATCAAAGATGAACCCGATCAGGTTGCTGCCGTGCTGGACGAACTCGCCGCCAGCGAAGCGCGCATGATCCTGTTCAACGGCGGAACCGGCATTTCCCCCCGCGACCGCACCTACGACGCGCTCAGCCGCAAACTTGAAAAGACGCTGCCGGGCTTCGGCGAACTGTTCCGCATGTTGAGTTACGAGCAGGTCGGCGCGGCGGCGATGCTCTCGCGCGCAACGGCGGGCGTATACCACAACACCGTGATCATCTCAACACCGGGATCACCCGCAGCGGTACGGCTGGCGTGGGAGAAGCTGATTGCGCCCGAACTGGCCCATCTGGCCTGGGAAGTCGTGCGCTAATTTTCCCGTAGAAACCGTCATTTCGGCCCAAAATCGCCATTGACGCACACAAACGAATTGGTATAATAACCCCTGTTCGGCGACGTAGCTCAGCGGTAGAGCAGGGGACTCATAAGCCCTTGGTCGTGTGTTCAAATCACACCGTCGCCACTCGCGGCCCAGCTTAAACCAGGCGGGCCGTTTTTGTTTCTCCGGCTCTCTTTGTCCCTGGCCCAAGTTTGGGTACAATGCACCTCGTTATGGTTCAACGTTCGTTTCTGTACGTACTCAATAAAGAGGGAAAAATGGCTCCAACATTTATCGTCTTTTTCGGACCGCCCGGCTGCGGCAAAGGCACACAGGCAAAAATCGCCACCGAAGAATTCGGACTCGTTCAGCTTTCAACCGGCGAACTGTTCCGCAAGCACCTGTCGGAAGAAACAGCGCTCGGTTTGCAGGCCAAAGCCTATATGGACAAAGGCGAACTGGTGCCCGACGATGTGACAATTGGCATGGTACGCGAACGCTTGCAGCAGCCAGACTGCGCCAAAGGCGCAATTTTTGACGGCTTCCCGCGTACAGGCGCACAGGCCGAAGCGCTCGACCGGCTGCTCGCGGAGATGAACAGCCAGTTGGCGATGGTGATCGACTTCGAACTGCCCATTGAGGTCTCGCGTAAGCGCCTGCTCAGCCGCCAGGAAGGCCGCGCCGACGACGACCCGCAGGTGATCGAGAAACGCCTGAACGATCATCAAAAGGTCGAAGCCAGCGTAATGCCACATTATCACAACCAACCTGGGCTGGTTAAAAAAGTTGAGGCCACTCGCAGCATTGACGCGATCTACGCGGACGTGCGCACGCTGATTCAGGACGCAATGGCATAGATCGCAATGCCGCCCATTGTGGAAGGTGTGCCGCGCGCCTTCCACACCGTTTCAATCTTGCAGCAAAAGGGAGACATGCCGCCCATGAGCGCCCAATCACAACATGCCTGGCTGACCGCAGGGGACCGGCTCGACCGCTTCACCATTCAAACCATGTTAGGCAAGGGCGAAAACGCCCAGGTTTACCGCGCGTTTCACCCTGGCTACAAACGCGATGTGGCGATCAAGGTCTTGCATCCTGACATCACCCGCACCGAAAGCCTGACCCCGATCTTCCAGAGCCAGGCCGCGCAGGTGATCGCGCTCAAACATCCGAACGTGGTGCGCATACTGGAAGCCGGAATATCCGGCGATTCCTACTACATCGTCATGGAACTGATCGAAGGCGTGACGCTGCGCGACGAAGTCTCCGCCCACCCACGCGGATTCGAGCGCGGCGAAGCGCTGCATATCTTCCACCAGATCGCCAGCGCGGTCGCTTATGCGCACGAACAGCACATCCTGCACGGCAACATCAAACCCGACAACGTGCTGATCGACAGGAAAAACCGCCCGGTCCTGACCGACTTCAACATCCCGTGTTTCCGCGAGCACCCGTCGGGGCGCGGCGGGGCCGCTACTCCGATCTATCTCGCGCCCGAACAGATCGAACACAAAACCATCTCGGCACAAAGCGATATCTACTCAATGGGTATCCTGCTCTACGAGATGGTCACCGGGGATATCCCCTTCAAGGGTAAGAATCACGACACGATCCGCTTACAGCATTTATCCGCCGAGCCAACCCCACCGAGTAAGATCGCGGTCGGGCTGGACCCGCGCATCGAAAACACGATCCTGACTGCGCTGAAGAAAGACCCCACCGCGCGCTTTGCCTCAGTGCGCGATATGCTCGCCGGCCTGGAAAACGACGCCGATGGCAACCCCTACGAAACCGTGTCTCTCAAGCGCGAAGAGGTCACCAAGCCCAGCAAACGACCGTCAGAAATTCGCCGGTTCGAACGCAGCCGGGCCAGCATCACCGGCGAACAAATCCCGGTCCCGGCCCCACTGGCTGCAATGCCGCGTGCGATCATCTTCGGGCTGGTAGTCCTGATCGTGCTGGTCATCGTAGCACTGCTGATCATCGCCATCTGACACCATACGCATCGCCGGTCAACACCGGCGCGATCAAAAATGCCCCACCAGTCCCGGTGAGGCAGCGAATCAGGTTTGCGCGCATACGCCTATTTACGGAATGCGGGGAAATCCGGCCCTGCTTCCAGGACCAATACGTGCCCATTCCCCAGGTCAACCTCAATGCTCAGGTTACCATTAGCTTTATGCGCCACGTCCGTACCCCAAACCGGCGGCAGCACGCAGTCACACAGCGGAATATACGCGCGACCCGGTTCGCGCGTCCCCAGGCTGGTGTTAGCAACCACGATCAACGCCTGTTCCTCGTCAATGCGCGCGAACGTCATCAGTTGAGGATTGTCGCTGTAGCCCATCACGAACGTGTCGGGATTCGGGTTACTCAGCAGGCGTTGGTATTTCTGGCGAATCTGGAGCGCATACCGCACCGACCCAATCAGGTTATCCGGGCGCGTCCAGTCAAACGCCCACTCGCTGAACAGCGGCAGGGTGTCGGTCGGGTTCTCCGCGATCATCTCATCGGTGAAGCCCAAACCGGTATTGATCGGCTTGGCTTCCATCAACTCAAAACCGCTGTGAATGAACGGCAGTCCCGGCACAGTAACACTGAGAATCAACGCGTAATGCACGTATTGCAGCGCAAAGTCACGGCTGGCAGCGCGCGGCGTGTTATGCGACTCCGGCGTGGCAAAAAACGGCAGCGGCAGCCGCTCGTTAGAAAGGTGGTGCATAAACTCGCGTAGTTTGTCCGGCAGGTGATAGTCAAACACCATATAGCCCAGCACCGCGTTATAACCCTCGTCTACGCTCTTCTGCGTGATCAGGAAGTTCTCATCCCAGAAGGCGAAATCGGAGTTGATGTCGCGGGCGGCATTCACCACACGTTGTTTCAGCGGCATGGGCAGCGCGTGGCCCATATCCATCATCACACCATCTACGCCAAATTTCTGCTGGTAGTGCGGGATCACGCCCACAATCGTATCCCACAGATCGTCCTGGGCGTTTTCCGGCTGCGCCAAACGTTCGTCGTACATGCGGATCGTGTTGTACGCGATATAGTTGAAATCCGCGTGATCATACAACCGCAGATAGGTGACATCGGTCCAGGGCGGCTGGTTGTCGTCAGGCGGCCAGTCCGCAAATGCGCCGGGAATGCGCACCCGCGTGCCGTCGTCCAGGACGCCAACCCAACGGCCCTCTTCCATGTGGACCTGGTCCGGGCGCGGCGGCGGCGTGAACATATCCTGGTAGCTCGGCGGCGGCGCGATCAGTTCGGAGAAATCACCGCGCATGACCATTTCTTTCAGTTGTACCAGGTCCTCAGGCGGGAAGATCGGATTCCCGTAGGCGTCCGCATTATCGCTGCCCGGCGCACGGTCGGGGACATCTTCCCGAATCCAGTAGAACCATTCGGGATGATCCTCGATCCAGTCGCCATCTTTGGAAGACGTGCGCAGTACAAATTCCATCACCACGCGCATACCGAGATGATGTGCAGCCTCCACAAACCCCGCGAACAGCGCGTCAGCGTCCAGGCTAATCGCTGGTTCGGCCAGGTTGTGATCAAGATGGTACGGGTTGCGAATGCCATAGGGCGATCCGAGCGTGCCTTTTTTGCCGTCCTGCCCCACCGCCGTGATCGGCAGCAGGTAGACCGTGTTGATACCCAGGCTCTTGATATACGGCAGCAGCGCGATGCTCTTGAGCAGCGTGCCGGTATCGCGCCAGCCCTCATCGGACGGCTCAATGGCGAGGTGATCATCATGAGCATGATCATAGGCCGCGGTCACGCGCGGGAATAGATTGTAGATGATCGCATGGCGGGACCACTCACCGCCCCCGCCCCCACCGAATAACGGTTCCTGTGGTGCGGCCAGGATCGATTCCAGTTTCTCGGCGTAAAACTTGTAGGGGTTGACTGCGACCGCCTCGGTCGTTTCATGGTCTACCCACAATCCGGGCACATGATACGGGGTATCAAGCGCGCGTTCGTTCTCGTACAACGCATGGATAATACGTTCAATCGCTGACATAAAATCGCTTCACTCCTGCATTCTTTCAGTGGCGTTAAAACGCTAAAAAAGGGAGGCGTGCCTCCCTCCAAAATCCAGACAAGGGCGTGCTGCTTAGGCTTCGCCATAAAAATAATTACCCCATCCCCTACCCCCTTCCCTTAGGGAAGGGGACACTCAAGCAGTTTCGCAGGGAGAAACATAAATTGGGTAGTTATTTCTTTGGATGAGCCTTATTGATTGTAATTCGGCCCAAAGACTTCGACCATTAACGGGCCGATCTTGTTACGATCCGGGATCAGGATATCCATGCCCTGATAGTTCCAGGGAATCACGTATTCCCAGCCCACCACCGCATTTTGATAGTTGCCGGAGGGGATATCTTTCACCCACCACGCAAGCTGCAAAATCTGGTCCAATGACAGTCCGGTATCAATACCCTCATTCAACTCAGCCCACAGCATGAACGCTTTAGGGGCCAGTTCCGGGATTTTGTTGGTAGTCAGCACCTTGTCGCGGATCGCGTAGAGTACTTGCTGCTGCCGCCGGTTGCGGTCGATATCGTCGGTGCTGTGGCGGCTGCGCGCATATTTCAACGCGGTCACCCCGTCGAGCGTCTGCCAGCCCGCCTGGATGTAAAACGGGTCGTAGCCGTAATTCATATCCGGGTATTCGGGATCGTAGATATCATACGGGACCTCGACATGAACGCCATCGATCAGGTCGATCACGTCGATAAACGTGGTGAAGTCCACCATCAGGTATTCGTTCACGCGAATACCGAAATTATACTGCACGGTCTGCATAGCGAGACGCGGACCGCCCCCCGGCCCTTCAAGCTCGCCCGCACCATAGGCCGAATTGATGCGCTGCAAACCATATCCCGGCACTTCTACGAACAGGTCACGCGGGATGCTCAGAATACCGACGTGGTTTGTGCCAGGGTCCAGGCTGATCAACATCATAGTATCGGTGCGGAACGATGAGCCAAACTCCCCAGGGCGTTTGTCCATCCCCATAACCAGCACGGTAAAGCGTTCTTTGCCGTTCCAGGACTGGATCAGCATACTTTCGCCATCACCGAGCAGGCCACCCTGTGAATCGCTGATAGCAACGCCTTCCAGAATACCGCCAGGACCGTATAGCACCGAGGTTGGCTCCATGGGCGGCCCGGCAGTAGCAACCGTCCCGACAGTGGCGCGTGTCGCTTGCAGCAGGAAAAACACAATCGCGCTCATCAGCACGGTCGTGCCCAGCAGCGCCGCCGCGATAATCACCCACGCCCAGTCATCCGGCGCGCCCAGTTCGCGGCGGATTTTGCGCCGCCGCACGCGGTCACGCGCCGACTTTGAGCGCAGACGCGCCTGCAAACCCGGATCATGCGTCTCGGCAGGTGCAACATTCAGCGGCGGCTGCCCCGGAAGGCCGTACCAATGCCCCGGCCCCTGACGGCTGCCGCCCGCAGGCGCGCGCAATACCGGCGACCCCTCAACCCCGGTCACCGGCTCATTATGCGGCTGGGTGGTGGGGAGATTGTCTGGACTCATAAAAACTCCAACTCTGGGTGATCGTCACTGACTTATGTGTATTTTAGCGTTAAACGAAGTAACCCTCAATGTGCTACAATCCGGCTATCGACCAATGCTTACCCGTTCCCTGCACTGCGAAAGAGAAAACACCCGTATGCATTCTACAAACTGGCGCTTGCTGGTGATGCCCGCGCAGGATGGCGCGCTGAATATGGCGATTGACCAGGCGATCATGGAAGCGGTCGCCGAAGGACGTGTGCCCCCTACCCTGCGCTTCTATGCGTGGGAACCGGCGTGCCTGTCGCTCGGCTATACGCAGCCAGTCAGCGACGCGGACCGCGAGCGGATCACCGCGCGCGGCTGGGACCTTGTGCGCCGCATGACCGGCGGGCGCGCGATCCTGCACACCGACGAACTGACCTACAGCGTCGCCGTCCCCAAAGATCACCCTATCGTTGAGGGCGGCATCGTCACCAGCTACCGCCGCCTGAGCGGTGCGCTGCTCGCCGGGGTTGAACGTTTGGGCGCAGCGCCGCACGCTGACAAACGCACCGACGGACACGCTAACAGCAAAGGCCCGGTATGCTTTGAAGTACCGAGCCACTACGAAATCACGGTCAACGAGAAAAAGCTGATCGGCAGCGCGCAGGTGCGCAAGTTCGGCGCGGTGCTGCAACACGGCACCCTACCCCTCACCGGCGATATCACCCGCATTCTCGATGCGCTGGTCTTTGACAGCGACGAAAAACGCGAGCGCATCCGCGACCGGGTACGAGGCCGCGCCGCGACTCTGGAAGATGTACTGGGCCGCGTGATCACCTGGGATCAGGCGGTCGAAGCCATGATGCACAGCTTCGAAACGACCTTCAACCTGACCTTGCAGCACGTCGAGGCACTCACACCGCAAGAACAGGCGCGCGCGCAGACTCTCCGTGCCGAACAGTACGCGGCGGAAGCCTGGAACGCGCGGTTCTAACCCTGCATCGGATAACACGATACATCGGCCTGGAAGATTTTCTCCGCCGGTTCGGTAAACACCACTGACGCAAACCCCCGGCTGTAGAAGAACTCCGCGATCTTTTCCTGCGCGGCGTCGAAGGCATAGTCGAGGAACCGTTCCTCTTCCGCCTGCGTGCGCAGCCGGGTGATCGCTTTCTTCTGCGCCAGGTCATGAAGTTGGCTCAACTCGTTGGCGCAGTCCATCGACGCGCCACACTGCGAAGACAAGGTTTCCGCTTTGGATATGTCACAGCGCGTAATATACGGATACGGCAGCACAATCGTCACGCGCGTATCGCTCACAAAGACAAAGTCTTCTTCGGTCAGCAGGTCGAGATTAATCCCGGCAAAGGCCGTGCCCTGGTACGCCACTTTGACCTTGACATTGGGCAGCAGCGGCGACACATAATCGCGCTCCGCCTCGCTTATGATCATGCGGTCAAACTGCGCGACATTGACTTGCAGCATCTTTCGCACGCTGTTGACGTAGGTATAGGGTTCGGTCTTATCTTCTTTGATGCCCAGCAGCGATAAAACATCCCCGAAAATATCGCCGGGCACATCGCTAATTGTGCTCAGCGCCAGCAGCGCCCCCGCCGCCAAAACCGCCACCAGCAGCACGCTGGTCAATCCTCGCCTCATTGCGCCGCCTCTCCGTTTAGCTTTCACGCTCAAATGCCTCGCTACCGTTTAATTACGGTTTGATTGTATGCAACACGCGCACCTGGTACAAGCCCGTATCCGCGAATCCGCGCTTGCGATAGTAGCCGCGCGTGCCCACCGACGAGATCACGGCCAGCCGCGCATAACCGTGTTCCTGCGCAATTTCGACGGCACGCTCGATCAACTCAGTCCCCAGGCCGCTGTGCTGTGCCCGGCCCGCGACCTCCTGCCCGAAGCCGAGCGCCTGCCCGTAGACGTGTACCTCGCGGATCATCGCCGCGCCTTGCAGTTCATCCAGGATCGGCGGTGCGTCCGGCAGCGACAGGCGCAGGAATCCGGCGATCCGGCGATCCCGCGTGATGAACTGCAAAAACACGTCCTCACCGATCCCAGAGTCGTACCACAGTTCGTCCAGGCGTAGTTCGTCGCGCGAGACGGTCTTACCACGAATCTCGCGCGCGCGGATGTCCGGCATATACGCCCCGCGCGCCTGGAGTTCGCGCTCGACCACCTGCCGGAAATTCGGCTTCATCTCCCCGGTGACAATGTCCGTCGAGGGAATGTCGCGCACGACGCGCGTCAGGCGGCAGTATTCCGGCGTGTGCTGGTAACAAGCGGTCAGCACGTCGAGCAGTTCCAAATTAGTGTACGGCTGCCAATCGCCGCGCTGATAGACCTGCATCAACTCCGCGCTTTCGATCAGCGAGCACGGGTAGAGCTTGAGTTCGTCGGGCCGCACGTCCGGATCGCTGAACAAACGCTGGTAATCGTCGATATCCTGTTCCGGCGTGGAACCGTAGAGAT
>CAZMNL010000091.1:0-9462 GCA_964567525.1 uncultured Anaerolineaceae bacterium | reverse complement strand
TCTGCGGACAGGTCCGCGACCCAGAACTCCACGAGCGCGTGCGGGTTGATCAACGCCCGCATGAGGTCGAATTCGTCGCGCAGTCGGTTTTGCCGGATAATGTCTTGCATGATGTCTCCTGCTCTTATACTCGCTACGCGCTGCCGAGAATGTGTGCCCGGTCGCCGCTGAGTTCAAAAAACGCCACTTGTGCGCCTGCGCGCACCGTGACGATGTGATAGGGCGGGATACCCACCTGCGTCAGTGGGATATCGCGGGTGTGTTCGCCGCTGCCGAGCGCGGTCGTCACGTCAAAGATGCGCTCGGTACCGCAATCTGGACACGGCACATTTCCCGGAACCGTCAGCCGGTAGGGACGGTATACTTTCTCGGTTGTGTCGCACGCCGGACAGTGAAAATACGTTACCACTTTGTCCGGCGGGATCAGCAGTGATTTACCGTCTAAATATTTGGCTGCGATTGCCAGCAAACCGCCGACGGTCAGTTCATCGGCATGTTCCGGCAGGCTGGTGATACGGTCAAACGTGCCGTGTGCCGGGCAGCTTTCCCGGCGCGGATACATGATCGCGGTCGTGCGCAGCGTCTCCGCGCTGTAGGTTACGCCCTGCCCGCCTGATACCGGCACGTCATGCAGCAGCTTAACCGCTTCCTGCACCTGCATCGCGCCGA
Source organism: uncultured Anaerolineaceae bacterium (assembly GCA_964567525.1). Taxonomy (GTDB): domain Bacteria; phylum Chloroflexota; class Anaerolineae; order Aggregatilineales; family Aggregatilineaceae; genus CAYRNY01. The sequence goes on along the minus strand of CAZMNL010000091.1, from coordinate 8,793 downwards.
TGATCGAAGCCGACATGGGCGTCGTGATGGCGACACCTTCGATCACGGTCCCCGGCGGGCAGGTGTAATGCACGTTTGCCAGTTCGTAATCCTGTTTGGTCATCAGGCATTCGTAGCACGCGCCCTCTGGCGGAATGAATGTGCGCACCTGCCCATCGGCGATATTCAGCGCGCCGTCGATCCAGGGAATGCCCACGCGCCAGCACGCCCGGTTGACGGCCATGCGCGCCGCGCGGTTGTCCAGGCACCCGATTACCAGGTCCATCGCACGGAACAGCCCCAGGCCCACGTCGAACGTAATATCGCCGCGCAGCGGGATGCAGCGCACATCCGGGTTGATCGCCTGCACGCGCTCGGCGGCGACCTCGGCTTTAGCCCGGCCTCGGTCATCCTGCCGGAACAGGATCGAGCGCGTCAGGTTCGAGATCTCGATGGTGTCGAAGTCCACGACCACGATCAGGCCCACGCCGAGCAGCGCCAGATTTTTGAGTACCTCGTTACCCAGCGCGCCCGCACCGACCACCATGACCTTCGCCGCGCTGATCACGTCCTGGTGATAGTTCTCCATCAGGCGCAGCCGCGCGTACCGGTCGTGATCGGGATCGCTGATCGTGATCAGGGGGTGTGGCATCGCATCCTCTTCCGCTCAGCCGCCAAACATGAATGTCTTGTTGACCAGTTCGCTCACCGCGTACTGGCAGACCGGGCACGTTTCCAGCGTCAGGAAGCATTCCAGGTGAAACGGTGTCTGGCAGGATGGGCAGTAGACCACGTTCTGCCCTTCCTGAAACGGCACCTGGTCGCGCGCCTGGCCCGCGCCGCAGCGCTGGCCTTCCTGGATCGTGCGCCCGTTTTCGATGCGCTCCACCAGCCGCGAGTCGCGGTCGATGCTGCGCTCCAACAGCACCCCGGCGGGCAGTGTGTCCATGATCACCTCGCGGTTGGGATAGCCACAGCCTGCCGCGCAGTGCTGCACCAGGAACCAGGCGTCGCGCTCGTGCATCGTGCCGCAGCCGGGACAGCCGATCACCTCGTCACCTGCCTGGAAAATGCGCCGCGAAACCGGGCATTTCTGACCGATGGCCGCGTCGCCTTCCGCCAACTGTTGGATTTGCACTTCCCACACGGTGAACGCGCCCTGTCCGACGCGCACGATATCGCCCTGTCGCAGGATGCGCAGATCGATCACCGGGTGCTGGTTAACCCACGTCTGCCGCTCGGAGAGGTCCACGATCATCAGCAGGCGGTTGAGCGCCGAACGGGTGATGATCGCGTGACGTGGGGCGACGCCAAAATCCCCGGAGAACTGCACATCGCTCCATTCCGCATCCGCCCCGATGTGGATGTCCGTCATTTCAGCGAAGCTGATGCGGTGGGTGTCCCCATGCGCATCTTCGAAGCTCAGCAGCGGCATGATTCCCTCTTAAAACGCGATGTCGTCATCATTGTGATCGTCGTCGGCCACATTAGTATTGCCCGCCTGCCGTTGAGCCAGCGATTCCAGCCAGCTTAGCGCGTCGTCGTCCTGCGCCGGACTGCCCGACACCGTCGCGTGCAGTTCGGTCGAACCGGCGGAGGCCGGTGTGCCTGGCAGCGTGATGTGTTCCAGGCTGGTCTGGGCGGCCCAACGCACGATGGGGTTTTCGTCCTGCAAACAGGCGATGACCTCTTCCATCAGTGGCGTGTCGCGCAGTTCCGGGCGTGCGAGCGCTTGCAATGCCGCGCGCTGAATCTGCGGATCGGAGTCGCGCTGCGCAGTGTCGATCAGGATTTGTGTCAGCGCGCCGAGTTCGTGTAAATGGTCTGCATCCAATCGCCAGCTTAAATAGTGCAGGGCCTGGGCGCGCACCGCCACGCTGCGATGCTGTACCGCATTTCGCAGCCACGTGATGCTTTCTGCGGGGATGCGTGGCAGCAGTGACAGGTCCTGTTCAGGGACCGGCTGCGCAGTGATGCTGCGCGCTTGCGCGTGGACTTCCGCAAGCGCGGCGGGTGCTGGTTCAGCCTGGGCCAGCAGGTCGAGCAGCGTCCCGAATATGAACATGCCATCTGCTGCTGCCGTGGTCTGGTCAGTCAGTGCCAGGTCGAAGGCGAGCACGGCGCGCTCGGTGTCCAGCGCAAGATGGGCGATGGCCTGGAAATAACGCGCGGCGCTGCGTGTCATGGTTTCTTCTACCTGGTGAGCAGATAAAGCCAGCGCATTGTTAAAGTGCCTGCGCGCTTCATCGCGGTCGCCGCGCGCATACAGGATCGCGCCGAGTCCGACCGGGGCCGCCAGGTGTACGATGGAGGCCGCCGCAGCTTTGCGGAAATAGGTTTCCGCGCTGCGAGTCTCGCCGCGCTTGAGATGCACCTGCGCGATATGGGCGTATGCCTCAGCAGAAACACGCCGGTCGCGCGTGGCTTGCCGGTAATGGTCCAGCGCCCTGTCCGGTTCGCCCCGGTGCCGGAAGATATCGCCCAGGTCGAGATGATATGCATGGGGCGTATCAACGCCGCGTGAATTTTCGACATTCTGGGGGTATTTTTCGGCCCAGCGCAGCGCGGCGTCGTAATACCCCAGAAGTAGATTACAGCGCGCCAGCGCCCGCAAAAACTGTGCCACCGAATCCTCGTGATCAACGGCTTGTTGGTAAGCCGCCAGCGCTTTGTGATAACGCCCGGCGGTTTCGTAACTTTTGCCCAGTTTGTAGTGCAGCCATTTATCATCCGGCTGGTTGGCGACCAGCGCTTCGAGCTGTTCCCAGGGGCGCTCCCACGCTGTCATGTGGGGATGGTCGAACGCCAGCGGGTCCGGCATCACGATGCGTTGGCCCTCAATGCCGATCTCGTTCCACGAGCCGGTGTTCACGCGCAGGTTGTACTGCCGCCCCAGCCGGATCGCTTCGCCGCGAATGCGCGCGCGCGTGTAGGGTGGGGGGGCTTCCTGTGCCCGCCTGATTTCGTCCAGGCTGACCAGCGTATCGACCGGGTGCAGCTTGTGATACAGCCCGTCCGGGCTGAGTTCGTGATAGCGCAGATCAAACGCTTGCAGGTCGGTCAGCAGGTTTTGATCGTTCACCGGCAGATTTTCAAAGGTGCAGCCGCGCTGTTCCAGGAAGGCGTCGAGCATGTGTTTTTTGATCGCCCAGTCCGCGCGGTCCCGCAGGTTCATCGGGTTTTGCTCAAAGTCTTCCAGCGCCTTGCCCCACGTCTCCATGATATCTTCTTCATCTTCGGATGCGCCGAAGATATTCAGATAACCATCTACGAGATCGTAGTACAGCCATTGGATATCCAGGGCGCTGGCCTGCTGGCCGTTTTGCAGCGGAACCGTGACCGTACCGCTCAGATCGCGGCTGATGGTGCGTAGTGCCTCAACCGGATTGATCAATGCGGGCACGCTGTCAATATAAAGGTCCTCGACCAGCCGCAGCAGCAGCCCGGTGCTGCCCATCTTGACGAAGGTGGCCCACCCGGAGAGGTTGGCATCGCCGAGAATCTGGTGCAGGCGGCGGTAATTGCCCGCCGCAAAAGACTCGCCTTCGCGCCCCAGGTTGAAGATGGGCCGGAACTTGGTTGTATCGCGCGAAACCACCGTCTGTATGAACGCCGCGCGCTGCGAGAACTCGTACCGCACGCGCGGGCGTCTGGGTTCGCGGTCCACGATCAGATGGCCGGACCCGGCGAGAATCTGGCGCGAGGTCAGGAACGGCACCATGCACTGCGCCAGGTAGCGTATGAAATCATCACTCACCAGCAGATCGGCGTCGCGCTGCATCTGGTAGTTTTCGTGGCAGCCGTAGGTGGTCCCGTAGGGATCGGCGTTGTTTTTAGCGACCACCAGCCGCCCGACTTGCCCGGTATCGGCGAAGACGCGGTCGGCGCGCGGAACCAGGCTGTGCAGCAGCAGGTGATCGGCGGCTTTGTCGTAAACGGCAAGTTCATGCGCGCTGCGGCATTCCGGCTGCGCCCATTCGGCGTGTCCCACGTCGTGATACAGCTTGGAGCCGTTGACGGTGTATTCGGTTGAGGGCAGCCCGTGACTGTCGGCGAGCACACGTTTCAGCGTTTCGACGATGTTGCCAGAGCCGGGTTTGCGGCGCTGGCGTTGGTCGGAAACATAGCTGACCGCATACTCCGTTTCTAAACTGTGGATGCGTTCGGGTAGCGCCATTCTGACCGCCTTACGTGTGTTAGACGCCGGTGGCTGTGATGTGGGCTGCTATGCATGTGTGAACTGTCCGGGCGTTTTTGCCAGGAACGCCCGAAAACCTGCTGAAGCTAAACCTATTCGCCGCCCTGCTGGCGGAAGTTCTGGACCAGTTCTTCGCTGGAAATCGTGCGGACGCCGTGCGTCTCGTCTTCGCCCATCACCACCGAGTTTTCGCCGTTGCTCGGCGTGACGATATCGTTGATGATCGTGTCGATTTCTTCAAACTGGGTCTGCGACTGTTCAAATGCCGCGCTCACTGCCGGGACGGTCTGCTGGTCGGCATTGTCTGTGCGGCGGCTGCGCCGGGTTCGTACTGTTCTGACCTGCTCACGTTCGTTTGCCATTGTTTCGTTCCTTTAAATGCTATCCTGACAGATACGAAAATCCGGTCTTACCCGCCGGGAACGATACCCGGTGGATAGTTCTTAGTATAGATGTACCAATGATCAAGAAAACACCTAAAATCGGGGGGCATTGGCAACCGCTACTCTCTGCTGTCCTGCCTATTTGCCTGATCCTCACCTGCATAGCACAGTGTAGCATAATGCATAGGGTTATGTAAGGTCCATAAAGGGTCATTAGGATTAAGGTCTGAGATGCCGCCAGCCATATCACAAGTTTGCCTTGATAGTTTGCGCGTCAGTCGATTTCCCCCGTGCGGAAGTACGAAAATACCTCTTCCGGCGAGCGCAGCCGTTCCCATACCGCAGACAGATCGGCTTCCGTGCCCACCAGTGGATTTGGGAATTCTAGTTGGTAGAGCATCGAGCGTTCGGTACCGGCGAACAGCTTGATATAGCTCCAGTCCGCGCCGATGATCTGCTGGGCGAAGCGCTCGACGATTTTGCCGCGCAGCCATGCCCGCGTATCCGGCGGCGGCTGGTGCAGCCGGGCGTCGATCTCGGCGTCGGTCAGCAGGCGGTCGACGTGTCCCGCGTTTTGCAGGCGGTAGAATAGTCCGGCGTTCGGTCCGCTGTGGTGGATATCGTGATATTCCAGGTCCAGCCGCCGCAGCGTGAAGTAGATCTCGCGCTGGCGGGCGAATTCATCGGGCGATAGACCGGCATCCTGCGCGATGGCTTCTGAGATTGTGGGATTGGTCGAACGCACTGCGACCTCGATCACGCGCTGCCAGCGTTCGACCTCTTCCCAACCGGACTCCTGTGCCTGGAGATAGCGGTCGAGCACGTTGCGCTTGATCGCCCAGTCCAGTTTGCGCGCGAGCGATTGGTGGTTGCCGCTTTCCAGCGCCTCGATCACGTCCGCCCAGTGATCCCACAGTTCCCACTGTTCCTCGGTGCCATCGTGCTGTTCGAGATACTGTTCCGCCAGTTCGAGGTACACGGCCTGGATTTCGACGGCGGTCATGTGCTGCCCGTTTTCCAGTTCCAGGGGGGTGCTGAAGGTCACATCGCGCGAGACGTGCTGAAAGGCGTGCAGCGGGTCGCGCAGCGTGAGATCGGTTTTGATGAACCCGTCCTCGATCATGTGCAGCACAAGCTGCGTCGTGCCCACCTTGAGATAGGTGGAGAACTCCGCCATATTCGCATCACCGAGGATCACGTGCAGGCGGCGGAAGGTGTGCTTGTCGGTGTGTGATTCGTCGCGCGTGTTGAACAGCGGGCGGCGGTAGGTGGTTTGCAGTCCGATCAGCATTTCGAAGAAATCGGCACGCTGCGATAGCTGGTAGGTCGCTGGGGCGGTCTTGTTCTCGTAGCCCACTTTGCCCGACCCCGTAACGACCAGCCGCGACACCAGAAACGGCAGCAGGTAGCGGAAGATCAGGTGCGAGCGCCGCCGCAGCAGGTCTTCGAACAGGTCCACGCTGAGCAGATAGTTCTCGTGGCAGCCGTAGCTGTTGCCTTTCTGGTCGGAGTTGTTCTTGAAGATCATCACGCGCTGGCCTTCGGGCAGCGTGCCGTTTTGATTGGCGGCGTCCATGCAGCGCGCGACAATGCGTTCCCCAGCTTTGTCGGCGGCGACCACCAGGCGCGGTGAGAGTGATTCCGGCGTGCAGTATTCCGGGTGGGCGTGGTCGATGTAGAAACGCGCGCCGTTTGCCAGCATCAAGCTGCCCAGGCCATAGAGTACGGTGGTTGTCGCGGAGGCGGTCTTACCATCGTCACCGGCGCTCTCAGGCTCAGAACCGGAGTCGATGATCTCGACTTCGCTTTGGTCCTCGTCCAGCGCGATAAGCACTTCTTCCGTGTCATCGTCTGCGGTTTCGCTGGCCGGAGTGCCGTGTTCGCCAGATGGCTCCTCGTCATCAACGCTGCCGGTCTGCACGTTGTAGTACAGCCCCATCGGGATCGACGGGCCGCCGATGCTCTGGTAGGCGTTCAGGACCAACTGCGATGCGCGAAACGGGTTGAACTCCTGCGCGCCCCACACCAGGATGCCGTATTCGGTTTCAATGCCGACTGCTTTCGGGATGCTCATTTACCGCCTGCCTGCTTTCAATCTGCGCGGCCTATGCGAACGTGGCATAGGGCCGGAGCTTCTGCTCGTTCCAGGGGTCAAGCTGGCCGGTTTGCAGCACCAGCTCGACGAACTTCAATTGCTCATTGACGCCCAGTTCGCTGGAGAGCTTGTTCTGCGCGGACTGGTCCTTGCTCTCTTCGAATTCGGCGCGCACCGCGATCTGCAAGTCTTCCAGGCTGATGCCCTGGGCGTCTTCCTGGCCGATCACCACGCGCTTGACCGCGCTCTTTTTGGCGCGCGTGACGATGTTGGCGATCACTGCGCCGCTCATGAAGTCCTTGATGTAGAACGTGTAGCGGTTGCCGGAACTCGTCAGCGCGTTCATCAGGCTCGATGGGCTGTAGAGTATCTGGATCACCTCGAAGATTATCGTCTCGGCCAGCCACTCCTGCCGGACCTGTTCCAGCATGAGGGTTTGTGCCTTTTCGTCCGTGTCCAGGTGGTCCAGCAGCGCGCCAAGCTGCGCGGCGATATGCGCGGTTTCGGTAGTGAGTTTGAAGCGCCGCAGCGCGTGCGCCAGCCCGCCGGTATCGTCGTCCAGCCCGGCGAGCGCCTCGCGCACGGTCGTGCCGGGAGCCAGCGTGTTGAGATAGTCTACGTCGGCGCGGCTGAAGGCGCGCGCCAGCCGGAAGTCACAATCATCAGGCAGGCGCTCGACCAGCGGCAGCAGGTCGGCGAGTGGGCCGCTTGTGCCGGGCTGGTCGTCCTCCGGCACGCGGTAGGCCGTGCCGAACACGATCTTGCCCAGCCCATCCAGCGAGTCGAGTTCCAGCGGCACCCCCGCCGCGTTCAGCGGCAGGGTTGGCAGCAGGTACAGCGCGAAGATGTCGAGCGCCGCCTCGCGTGTGGGGCGGTCCACCTTGATCTTGATATCCAGGCGGCCCGGACGCATGATCGCCGGGTCGATCAGTTCGGCGCGGTTGCTGGCCCCGATGATGATCAGGTTTTCCGAGGCCTCCACGCCGTCCAGTTCGGCGAGGAACTGCGGCACAATCGTGGTTTCTACGTCCGACGAGCGGCCCGACCCGCGCGCGCGAAACATCGACTCCATCTCGTCGAAGAAGATCACGACCGGCGTGTAAAATGTCGCGTAGCGCCGCGCCTCTTCGAAAATCTTGCGGATGCGGTGCTCGGTTTCGCCGACATACTTGTCGAGCAGTTCCGGCCCCTTGACATTCAGGAAGAAGCCGCGCACGCCGTCGCGCGTGGACAGTACCGTGCGGATGGTTTGCAGTTCCTTGTCGAGCGTGTCCATGTGTACGCGGTGGTGGCGCAGGAAGGTTTCGAGTGCATGCAGCGCGTCGGCGCTGGAGACGATCTCGCCCTCACTATCCCGGCTCGTGGCCTGTAAGGTGCGCACTTCCGCGATTAATGCGTCGTTGTCCGGCTCGTCTTGCAGGCGGCGGTAGAGTACGATCCGGCGTTCCAGGTTGACCAGGTGCTCGCGGATCGAGCGCGTGAGGTTGTTGGCGACCGCTTTGGCGATCATCGTTTTGCCGCAGCCGGGCGGCCCGTACAGCAGCAGTCCCCTGGGGCGATTCAACTGGTAAGCTTCAAACTGCGTGCGGTAGAGGTAGGGCAGTTCGATGGCGTCGTAGACCTGCTCGATCTGGTCTTCCAGGCCGCCGATGTCCTCGTAGCTCACGTCGGGGATGTCCTCCAGCGTCAGCCCGCCGGTTTCGTAGGCCGGGAGTTTCTCGAACGCCAGCTTGAGTCCGGTTTCCACGCGCACGATATCGCCGATCTGCACGCCCTGGTCGAACAGTTCGTCGCTGATCTCGACCACGACGCCCTCGTGCCCGCCGGAGCGGATGTGCAGGCGCGGGCGTACTTTTACGGTGGCCTGCGTCTGATCGGGATCGACGGCCACGATGTCGCCGCGCCGGATGGTGGTACCGGTCAGTTCCGGCGCGCACTCAAGTTCGATTTCTTCGCCTTCGCGCCAGCGGGCGCGCAGCGTCAGCGGCGCTTCCGGCGTGCCCTGGACCACTTCCAGCACTTCGGCGGCGTAGTCCGGTTTCAGGATGTTGACGACTTCGGCGGTTTCGCCGCCGCTGTAGACTCCGCGCACCGCGACGACGTTCTGTTCGCTGTTGAGCACGAGTTCCTGTCCCAAC
>CAZMNL010000090.1:0-9484 GCA_964567525.1 uncultured Anaerolineaceae bacterium | reverse complement strand
ACTGCCGCTGCTTAATAGCTCAGAATTTCTAATTTCGTTTATTTTCAGAGGAGAGAAGGTTGATGCAAGTTCCATTCGTTGACTTACGGACCCCGCATCGTGTTCTGCGGGAAGAATTGAACGAAGCTATCCAGCGCGTGCTGGACCGCTGCGATTTTGCGCTGGGGCAGGATGTCGCGCTGTTCGAAGAGGAATTCGCCGCCTACTGCGGTACAAAACACGCGATTGGCGTGGACAGCGGTCTTGCCGCCCTGGAATTAGCGCTGCGCGCGTTTGGCGTGGGGCCGGGGCATGAGGTGATCGTGCCCGCGCACACATTTACGGCGACCGCTGCCGCCGTCACGTTTGCCGGGGCGGTCCCGGTGCTGGTGGACGTGGACCCGACCACGTACAACATCGACATCAAACAACTCGAAGCCGCGATTACACCGCGCACCCGCGCCATTATCCCGGTGCATCTCTACGGGCTGCCGGCCAACATGGATGCGATCATGGCTATGGCCTCCAAGCACAACCTGTTTGTGGTGGAGGACGCCTGCCAGTCACACGGTGCGTACTACAAAGGCCGCCGGACCGGTTCGCTGGGACATGCCGCCGCGTTCAGCTTCTATCCGACCAAGAACCTGGGCGCGGGCGGTGATGGCGGCATCATCACGACGGACGATGACGAAGTCGCCGAAGCGGCACGCGCGATGCGCAACTGCGGCCAGCGCGTGAAAAACCAGCACGAACTGCCCCCCTTCAATCACCGGCTCGATACGATGCAGGCCGCGATCCTGCGCGTCAAGCTCAAACACCTGGACGCCTGGAACGACGGTCGCCGCCAGGCCGCGCAGCTTTACGGCGAACTGCTGAACGGCAGCGCTGTAGTCGTGCCCGTCGAAACCACGGACGCGCAGCACGTCTATCACCTGTACGTGATCCGCACGCCGCACCGCAAGGCCCTGAGCGAATACCTGCATTCGCAAGGCATCGGCACCGCGATCCATTACCCGAACCCGATCCACAAGCAGCCGTTTTACAGCAAGTCGGAAATTCGCTACGGCGCGCTGCCGGAAACTGACAAACTGGTCAATGAGATTCTCTCGCTGCCGATGTTCCCGGAAATGACCCAGGAACAGGTCGCGTATGTCGCTTCCCACATCAAACAGTTCTCGCCCGTGCCGGAAATGTAAGCTTGCATCCGCCTGGAAAACGGGCTGAGCATCGTTGCTTTTAGATCACCTGGACCGGTTCGCCTGCAAAGTTTGCGCTTTGATCGCGGGCACGGTCCGGGTTTTTGATATACCCGGTTTCTCGCCCGCTGTTTCCACTTTCGACCACAAACACGTACAATCGTCTCAGAGATTGGAAAGGGTTAGAAGCGTATGCAGAAAAAGCTTTTGTATGATCGCCTCATTCTCAAAGCGGCTGGCGGCGTGATCGGTGCGCTGGTACTCGCGCTGGCGCTGATGACCGCAGACCGCATCACAACCCACGCGCAGCCATCCTTCGCCACGTATTACGTGGACTCCGAGAGCGGGGACGATGCCAACAGTTGCACAGACTCCCAGACTCCCGAAGCGCCGAAGCAAACCGTTTCCGGCGTGCTGGCGTGTGATCCCGGCGCGGGTGAAACGGTCCGGTTTCGCGGCACGTTCTCCGAAACGATCCGCCCGCCCTTAAGCGGCGAAGTGCGCTACGATGTGCAGGACATTTCGCGTGTGACCGGCGCGCAGGTGGTCTTCACAGTCGAGATAGAAAACGTTGTGCCGGACGTGGACTACGTGACGATCTACGGCAGCCGCCGGGGCAACAGCGGCGCGTTTCGCGTGGTGTCCGTCGCTGGCTGCACTGTCACGGTTGATACGTCCGCGCTGCCGACTGACGGGGGCGTGTTCCTGGATGAGCGCGAGTCCGATCCGGGCGATTTGCAGGCGGCGATTGTGCGCCCGGTGCATTACACCGCCTGGGATATCGAAAACCCGCCGCTGTGGTACACCAGCGGGCAAACCTTCCACTCGGTGGACCGGCGCGTGATCATGGTCAGCCACATTCACTCGGACTCCATCGGCGGCGATCAGGGCGTGTATGTCTGGCCCGCGTTTGAGATTGACGGCTCCGTTGGCGGGAATGCGGATTTCCACATTTTCGATCACCTGGATATCCAACATGCCGAAGCGGGGATCGCCACCGAATTCAGGGATTTTCAGTCGAATTACTCGATTATCCAGCACAGCCACCTGCACAATATGGGATATGCGGGCAATGCATCCGACGAGATCATCTACTGGGGCAACGCTTACCATCCCGAACGCGATCACAACTACTGCCAGATCATGTATAACAAAGTTGGCCCGCATAACAGCTACCCCGTCAGCCAGGATGAGGCGGACCGCTTTACCGGCGACGGCATCGAGATCAAGCCCAGCGGCAAACATTGCACGGTCTTCGGTAACGAGGTCGTGGGTACACACGCGATCAACGGCTGTGACGATGCCCCGATCCGCACCGCCGCGATCAACACGTTCATCAGCAACAACTACGTACACGACATCAGCCCCCAGCCGGGGAACCTGAAAGGCTGCGGCATCTCGCTGATCGACCGGGTCGATCTGGGCGAGAACGGCGGCGCGAGCGGGTCGATTGTGGTTAACAACGTCGTGGCGAACGTGCGCAGCGTGGGGATCCGCGTGCTGGACAGCGACAACGTGCAGATTCTCAACAACGTGGTTTACAACGTCGTGCCGCCGGATGACTGCGAATTCTGCATGGAAGAAACGATCGGTATCATGATCCAGAATTACGAGGGCACCACCGACAATATCGTGATCCGTAACAACATCGTCCACAGCGTGCCGACCGGCATCGGGCGCTGGCCCTGGTCGCGCGAGTACGCCTTTTCAATCACCAGCGATCACAATATCGTCTTCAATACGGAAGTACCCTTCGGACTCGATATCCCGCAGAGCAAAACCGACTCGGTGACCGATCCGGGCCTGCTTGACCCGGTGGGCGGCAACTTCGGCATCGATATCGACTCGCTTGCCAAAGACACCGGGATCGACATGAGCGCCGTGTTTGCCGTTGACATGCACAACGCCCAGGACCCCACGTGGCCGCCGGGGAACGCGCTCACGCTGCGCAGCCACCCCTGGGATATCGGCGTTTACGAACATTCCACGCCCCCGGCGGTGGGCGACGAGGACGGCGACCAGTGGGTGAACCGGGTGCTGTTTGCCGTGATCGGCGGCGTGCTGGTCCTCATGATCGGGCTGGCCGTGCTGGGCGTTGTGCGCAGGCGGCGCAAAGCCTGACCCCTGCGCATCACCCCGCGCGCACGACGTGGTGCATCGCGCGCAGATACGCCTGCTCGATCTTTTCGAGAATGGCGGGACGATCAAACTCCTGGCGGAACAAGTCCCCGTTGGCCGCCCCCATCGTGGCGCGCAGTTCCGCATCAGCCGCGAGGCGTTTGAGGCGTTCCGCCAGCCCGTCTACGTCGCCCGGTTCGACAAACAGGCAGTTTTGCCCCTCTTGCAGCACTTCCGGCAGCGCGCCAACCGGCGTCACAATCATCGGCAGACTGGCGGCCATCGCTTCGAGCGCCGCAATCGGGAAGTTTTCAAAGTACGAGGGCAGGATGAAGATATCGGCCTGCTCAAACAACCGCGTTTTCTCATCGCCCTTGACAATGCCGGGAAAGATCACGTTCTGGTTGTCACGGAACGCGGCCTGCGCCTGTTCAATCTCCGCGCGTTCGCTCTCAGACTTGATGCTTCCGGCGAAGACGAAACGCACGGACGGATCAACCGCGTGGACCTGCTTGACCGCTTCGAGAGCTTCCAACAACCCCTTACGCTTATGCAGCGTCGCCATGTACAGCACCGTCACCGGGTCTGAGCGGCGCTCACGGTGATTCTGGTGCGCCAGTTGGCCGATGAGCGCATCGACCGTGTTAGGGATCACGATCACCGACAGGTTCGGGTCGATCTTCTCCAGCATGAACGCGCGCCAGCCTTCCGACAGCGCAATGATCACGTTCGGCAGCTTGAGTACGCGGATCACGGCCTGTTTCACCAGCCAGTTTTTGCCCTCGACCAGTTCCTTGAACATGCAGCCGTGTACATGCCCGATCACGGGAATCCCAAACAGGCGGCCCAGGAACATCAGCACGCCCTCTTTCCAGAAAGCGATGCGGTCTGTCACGGGAACGTGCATCGCCGCCGGGCGGCGGAAGATGAAGATCGCCAGCAGTTCGACGATTTGTTTGAAGAAGTAGTAGAAGTTGATCAGCGCCAGGGTTCCCGCTTTGCCATGCCCGGCATCCGTGCGCGTGGTGTCCAGGTGCAGCAGTTCGTATTTCTGCGCAAGATCGGACGACAGCAGAATCTCGTTGAACATCTCGATGCCGCCCATCTGCTGGCCCCTGAACACCGGCCCGATCACCAGGATACGCGGCGGTTTGCGGTCAAGCACCGGCTGAGGTGCGCCCTCGGTTTGCATCTGCGCTTCGGGCAGGTCTGCCATGTTATCTCCAGGTCGTCTCACGATGTCGTAACGCGGCACAAATTCATCCTCGCGGTACTGCGGCAGCATGAAACCGCGTACCATGCCCTCAAACATGATCAATCGCTGTAAAAAGGCGTAGAGGCTTTTGTAGATGCTGCCACGCCGGACACTGTCCGCGCCGAGAACGCCCAGGCTGAGCGTCACCAGCCTGCGCAGCGCGCGCCAGCGCCCGGCGAGCGCCAGCAGCACGACCACCGGAGCCAGCAGGGACAGCAAAATCCCCGGCACAATGCCAAACCCGCGCTCTTTGATATACGACCACATCAGGTCATCGTCCACATGCTGGCGCATGACCTGCCCCGCGCCCATATACAGATTCCGGCGGCGGCGGCGCAGCAGCGTTGTGATGTTATGGCGCGGATCGGAATAGTGGAACGCGATAGCGTGCTTCATGCGCACGATGCGGTATCCGGCGTGCCGCAGACGCAAGCAGAGTTCCGGTTCCTCGTCGGAGAAAATCTGCGGATCAAATCCGCCGACCTGTTCCAATGCCGCGCGCCGGTACATGGCCGCGCCCCCGCCGTGCCGCGTGGGGTAAACCTGGTCGGTGAAATTAAGCTGCTCGTCGTGCGCCGACAGCCCCGACCCGCGATAGGTCACGGGGCGCTCGTGCAGTTCCCCGGCGACTCCGGCGATATCCGGCTGCGCATCGAGCACGGCCATCGCGTTCTCGACCCAGCCAGGAATCAGCTCCATGTCGCCATCCATGAAAAACATGTACTCGCCCGACGTATGCTCAAACCCGACCGACCGCCCCAGGGCCGCCGTCAAACGCTGGTCGCCGTGCAGCCGGATCACGGTGATCGGATACCGGCTGGCAATCGCGGCGGTCGCATCGGTCGAAGCGGAATCCACCAGCACGATCTCGCGTTCCGGGATCGCTTCGGTCTGGCGCAGCACAGATTCGACCAGCCGCGCCACGTTCCAGCCCTGGTTTTTAGTGATGATGACGATGCTAAGTTTTGTCATGGTTTTCCCCTGCTTGTAACCGTTCCGTTTGCGGCTGGCGCAGCCCACGCACACCGCGCACGATACGCTTGAGCGCCATCCCCAGGATCGTCTGTTCGCGCAGCCACGTCACCCGGTCGTACCAACCGCCCGCCTTGAGCACAAACGACAGGTGACTGTCATCGCGCCAGCACTGCATCCGCCACACGTTGAAGCGATCCCACGCGCCGCGATCATTGGCGCACGCGGCACGGTAGCACAGGCCAGCGACTATTTGCTGAATCGCGGGCGATTGCGCGGAATACGGGTACGAAAAATAATCGACGGCGCGGCCTAGCTGCGCTTCGAGTTCCTGTTTGGAGCGCGCGAGTTCGTCCCGCGCGGTGTCGGCGTCCAGCGTGGTCAGGCGCGGGTGGGTCATGGTGTGGCTGCCGATGGTGATGCCACGCTCCGTAAGTTCGCGGAGCTGCGCCCAGGTCATCAGCCGCCCCGCGCGCGGCCCTGACTGCCCTTCCCAGTCGGTATCCTGCCCGATACGGCCCACCACCTGAAACACCGTCGCCGTAAAACCGTATTCGTCGAGAATCGGCCACGCGGTCGTGTAGAAATCCTCGAACCCGTCATCGAAGGTCAGCACGAACGTTTTACGCGGGCGGTGCTTGCGCGCGAGGTTTTCGACCGCCTCGCCCAGCGACAGGCAGCGGTAGCCGCCTTGCGCGAGGTAAGCCATCTGCCGCCGGAAGTCGCGCGGCGACACCGACAGACCCAACGGATCGCGGTCCGGCGGCAGTTCCGCGACCTGGTGATACATCAATATCGTAGTCACGTCTGCCCCCGTTATGCGCCGTTGCTGCCGAAACCGTGATGCACCAGCCACCTGACGCTGAGGTCCAGGCCCCGGTCAACATCGAACTGCGGCACGTAGCCCAGCATATCACGCGCTTTCTGATCGACGAAAAT
The DNA here is from genome assembly GCA_964567525.1 of uncultured Anaerolineaceae bacterium. GTDB lineage: Bacteria > Chloroflexota > Anaerolineae > Aggregatilineales > Aggregatilineaceae > CAYRNY01. The sequence continues at coordinate 3,025 of CAZMNL010000090.1, read as the reverse complement.
CGCCTTGCGGGTATAGAGCCGCGTCAATTCGCGGACCGACGGCGACGAGCGCACGACCCCACGTGTTACGTCAATGGCCGACCCGATGCGCGTCTTGCGCGTGCCGCCCATCAGCCGTTTTTTGACCGGCTCCGCGAGGTGATTTTTGGCATACACCAGCGCATTTCGCGCCGTCTCCATCGAGACGGTTTGCACCAGGGCGCTGACCTGTCCCTGCTGGGAAAGCGGCGGCCTGCCCAGGGCCGCGTTAAAACGCTGGAAATACTCGTTCCAGGTGATCACGCCCGGCCCGTTGAGATTAAACGCTTCGCCAATGGCCTGTTCGCGGGTCGCGGCCAGCCAGGTTCCCCGCACCAGGTCATCGACGTAGATCAGGTTACTGAACCCGTCGCCGTAACCCTTGAACGTGCGCCACTTGCCAGACGCGAGCCGGTCCGCATAGCGCACGACCCAGGTCGGGCTGAACGGCCCGTAGACAATCGACGGGCGCACGATGGACACCGCGAGGCCGTTTTTGTGGTAGTCCAGGCACAGCTTTTCCGCCGCGATCTTGGATTGTGGATACGCCCACTCCAACTCCCCGTAGGGCGCGGTTTCGTCAATTTTCCCTTCTGCCGCGCCGTAGATTTCCGCCGTGCTGATGAACACCACGCGCTGCACGCCCTGTTGACGCGCGGCGTCCAGCACGTGCCGCGTGCCCTCGACGTTCACTTCCGGGCTGCCCATCGCGCTGTGAATCACGATATCCACGCCTTCAACCGCCGGGGTGAGCTGGTCGGGTTCCATAATGTCACACATCACCAGTGGGACCGCCAGCCGCGCCAGCCGCGCAATACCCGCCCCCGACCATCGCCTGATCCCGGCGCGCACGTCTGCGGTTCCGGTACCGTGCAGCACTTCCACCATGCGCGCGCCGACAAAGCCCGCCGCCCCTGTCACCAATACCGTTGGTTTCGTCTGGTCAGGCATCGAGCACTCCTTCTGTGCGGTACCAGGGCAAATCAAACGTCGTGGCCTGCGAGTAACATGCTTCGATCAACTCAATCGAGTCGATCACGTCCCGCGCGGGGATCAGCGGCGCAGTGCCGCGCTGGATAGCGTCGATGAAGTTGGACACGATCTGCGGCGCAAAATCCTTGTATTCACGCTGCGTGGAGTCCAGTTCAATCGTTTCGGTTTTGCCGGACCGGTACGTGATCGGCACGGCCCACCAGCCCTGAAAACTGTTCTTGACGCGGGCTTCCGCGCCGCGCACGCTGTAACTGTTCGACAGCTTGCTAAGCCAGCTTAACTGGACTTCGATGGTGCAGTCACCGTGCCGCATTTGCAGGTGCGATACCGCGTCAAGCCCGCCCATCGCGTCATTCTTCGAGGCGACCAGTTCGGGTTTGCCGCCCAGCCACCAGCAGATCAGGTCCAGCGCATGCGGCCCCCGGTCGATCAGCACGCCGTGCTTGCGCCCTTCCGCCTGGTTGAAGTAGAAGCCCGACCGGGTGGGCCATGCGAACTCTGCGCCCCAGGCATAGGACATATACTCCAGCGTGCCCAGTGTGCCCCCGGCAATCAGCTCGCGCACCTTGATATTAGCCGGGAACAGGCGTTGGGTGTGGTTCGCGGCCAGCACGACGCCCGCCTTATCCGCCGCCTCGACCATTTCCCAGGCTTCCGGCGGGGAGAGCGTCAGCGGTTTTTCACATAACACGTGCTTGCCGCGCGCAATTGCCGCCATCGAGATCGGGTGGTGGTAGGCGTGCGGCACGGCGACGATCACGCCATCGACGCGATCCAGGATACTTTCGTAGTCGGTGACGCACTCCGCCGCGCCGAATTTCTCGGCCAGGCCGCGCGCCAGTTCGATCTGTGTATCAACCAGGATCAGTTTAGATAACACGTCGGGAAGCTGCATCATGCCCGGCATGTAGAACACTTCGGCGAACGCGCCGCACCCGATCAACGCCAGTGTGGGCGTGCGGTCTTTGGGACGCGCGGTGCTGGAAGTTCCGGTTTCGGTTGTTGTACTCACAGAATTTTGGCGCTGGAAGCTACGCGGTTTTAACCGCCGTAGAGGAAAGCGCCCCTCCTTCGACGTAACTGTAACCATCCGATTTGTGTAGATGAAAGCAGTAACGATAGCTGATGCCCTGCACGCGGCCTGAAGCAGTTCGAATATCAAAACTGCCTGACTTGCGGCATAATAACCGCCCGATGTAGATACCCTGTCTCTTGCCTTTGGTAACCACAGCACGCACCATGTCCCCTGTCTGAAAACCAAAGAAGGTCTTTTGGCGGGTGCGATGGCGAATAGGAAAACCGTAGCGGTCTGTGCCGCACATTTGGCGCGAACCGCGCCCGGTGGCACCGATCAGGAGCGGGGCGTGTTGCGGGGCAATGTAGACCTGCTTGCCGGAAGTGCCCACACAGGCCGCATCGATCCAGTGGGCTTTGGGATAACCTTGACACGTTCGATTGAATTTCGTCTCGGCTCCGGTCCCGGTGAGTACGGGCAGACCGGAATGCTGCAATTCCTGTACGATGCGGTTACGCGTGGCGTTGACTATTGCAACGCCGCGCATGGAGCGTTGTGTAACCCGACTTTGAATGTTCGGAAAACCGAATTCGGCGGCAGTCTGGTTGTGCTTGGCTTGATTGCAGGGTCCACAGGAAAGTGTCAGGTTGGTGACACGATCACTGCCGCCGCGTGACTTGGGTACAATATGTTCGATTTCCAGCGGGACGTTTTCTGCGCCACAGTAGGCACACTTGCGTCCATCGCGTTCCAGCAGGTATTCGCGCACGGTGTAGCCTTGCAGTGTGCCCTGTTGATACTCAATACCGCTGATTTCGGGATTCTCCATGAGTTGTGTGTCGAACCTGACCTGTTCAACCGTGATCTGCGTGTAGGGTGTCCAGCGGAATAGCCGCCTTGCCCACGTGATGACGTTGTTGACCCGGCTCAGCAGCGAAGGCGGCAGCCAGCCTTTCGGTTTCTTGCGGTTCAGAAAGCGCGGCTGGCGATAGCGTAGCT
>CAZMNL010000089.1:0-9534 GCA_964567525.1 uncultured Anaerolineaceae bacterium | reverse complement strand
CGCTTATCGCTTATCGCTTATCGCTTATCGCTTATCGCTTATCGCTTATCGCTTATCGCTTACCGCTTATCGCTTATCGCTTATCGCTTACCGCTAAAAGCTGTTCTTCTACGGCCCGACGATTTGATCGCGCGTGACCCAGCCGAACATGCCCATACAGTCGATCTCGTAGTAGGCCGTGCCATCCAGCGCGCCGATGGTCACGATCTTGACCGGCGTGTTACCGAAGCACTGCGGGCCGGGCAGCGCCTTCGGGCCGGGGACGGTGTTCATCTTCACCAGCGGCGGCATGGCGGGCAGCGTGATCGTATCGCCTTCCGCGATCATATCGTCCTCGACCGGCTCCAGCGCGGAAACCGGGTCCACTTCCGCCAGCGTCAGCAGCCGGTAGCCCAGGTAGGCGCGCCAGCCGTTCTGAATGTCCAGGAAGCTCTGACCGGTGGCCTCTTCGATGGACGTGTAGAACGGGATGCCGCGCGCCTGTCCCTGGTTGATCGCGCGCATGGTGTCCAGCCCGTATTCGCTGATCAGCCAGTTGACGAACGACGCGCCCACGTCATAGGCCAGCCGCGCGGTCCCGTCCGCCGCCGCGATATTGGCGGAGACTTCGCCCGACAGCGACGGCATATCTTGCAGCGCCGCCAGCCGCACCAACCGCTGATCGTACAGGCCGGGGTTGAAGCTGAACCACTCCGCCTGTCCCTCGGTCCACCACAGCGGGCCGAACGTGCCGCCGATCACGTCGTTCTGGTACATGTGCGTCATCTCGTGCGTCAGTGACCCGGCCATACCCTCGATGGCGACCGTCTCGACGCGGTAATCCAGCAGGAAGAACTGCACGGTTGCGGCGATGTCGGGCATCGCCAGCCCGGCCAGCACGATCCCCTCGGTGGCGGGGCGCTCCGTGCCGGAGGCGCTGGTTTCGCTGAACGCGGTTTGCGTCGGGTAGAGCACGCCCAACGGCTTGTAGCTCAGCGATGCGCCGAAGCCGTCGATGCGGCGCTGTTCGGTGGACTCAATCGCGTAGGCCAGGAACTCCGCAACGGATTCGGGGTTATTGTCGCCCGCGCCGAACCAGAAGATCAGGAAGTCCGGCATATCCAGCCGGTACCACGTGCGCGTGGGGTCCCAGTATTCGGACGTGACCGGTTCGCTGTCGGCGAACGCGCCGGATTCATCCCGCACGCGCCACCAGAAATCGAACTGCACCCAGGCGGGTTTACCGTCGCCCAGTTCCCAGGGCCGCGCGACCCAGGCCCCGCGCTCTACGTCGTAGCTGGCCGCAAAGCGCGTGCGCGTGTCGTTAGGGAAGCGGAAGAACAGCGTCACGTCCTGGATCGCCCCGTTGGGCGATTCCGGCTGGATCACGAACTCCATGCCGCGCGGGTACATCGACGTGACCGCCGACTCCCCGAACGTGATCGCGTCGATGGGGTCATGCGCAAAGAGCAGCGTCACAGGCTCGCCGCCCACCACGCTGAACTCGTAGTCGAGATCGGCGACCGGGGCGGGAGACGGCGTGGGCAGGATGTCCTGCGCGGGGGGCGCGGCGAGCGTGGGGAAGGCGAACGCGGCAAACCCGGCCACCAGCGCCATCGCGGTAATTACCGTGATGGCGGCTGCGCCGGTCCACAGGCGAGTGTTGGTTGTCATCAAAATTCCTCCGTGTGTAGCGTTGTCAGCATATGCCTGATCATTCAATCTTAGCGGTTCACCCCGTTATACGCCCACACGCGCAGACCTGATCGCCTCACGCGGTGTGAATCACCACGCGCGCACCGGTCTGCGCGGACTGCTGCGCGGCGTCGGTCACGCGCTGCACCGCCAGCCCGTCAGCGAAGGTGGGCGGCGTGACCACCCCGCGCCCGCGTATACGGTCCACCAGCAGCCCGGCCAGCTTGACGAACGGGCCAAGATGCAGATTCTCGCCGGGGAGCCACAGCGGCGGCTCGTATTCGCCGGGCACGATGATCGGTTGCAGCGTTTCATCACGGCGGCGGCCCCACAGTTCCAGGTGGTTATTGACCACCAGCGCGCCTTCCGTGCCGTGAATCGCCAGCCGGTTGACTTCGCCCGCCGCCACCGCGCTGAGTGTGATCACGCCTTGCAGCCCGCCGTCAAATTCCAGCACGAGCACGGTGTTCATGTCGCTGGTGACGGCGCGGGAGTCGTTCTCGCCGGGCACGGGCAGCGCCGCATATGCGGGCGGGGTGTGCAGCACGGCAGTCACCGCGTACACCTCGCGCCCGGTCAGCCAGCGGAACGCATCGATGTAATGCGTGCCGACTGCCGCGAGCATCCCGCCGCCCTGCTCCGCATCCGACCACCAGGACCAGGGAGCGCGAGGGTCCCAGCGTTTGGGCGCGTAGAGCGTGCCTTCCAGCAGCAGCGGCTCGCCGATGTAGCCCTGGTCCACCAGCACGCGCTGGTAGTAGCGTGCCGGTAGATAGCGGTGCTGAAAGTCTACCGCGTGCGTGCTGACGTACTGCTCCGCCGTCCTGAGCATCTCGTGGGCTTCGGTGGCGTTGAGCGCCAGCGGTTTTTCGCACAGGGCGTGTGCGCCGGTTTGCAGCGCGGCGATGGTCATGGCGTTGTGCAGATGCGGCGGCACGGTGATGCTGACGATATCCGGCTGCACGTCCACGAGCATCTGTTCGTAGTCGGTATACACCGCCCGCACGCCGTACTGTGCGGCGATATCTTTGGTTTTTTTCTCGCTGCGCCCGCACAGCGCCACGACGTTTGTTTCGGCCAGACTCATAAATCCCGGAAGCTGCACGCGCGCCCCAAATCCCGTGCCGATCAGGGCGACGCGCAGCGGGTCCAAGCGCGAATCGGTCATGTCTCATGCCCTCGCTAGTGAATGTATTTTACGTCCAGTTGATTCCCGCCACAGGTTCCCAGTGTAGCACAGCCTGCTTTTGGGTGCTTGACCGGGTGGGGCGGGGGGAGGCCGTTTTTCCGGCACACAAAATATTTTGAAGCGTCACAAGCACGCGCTTTGGTCTTCGCGCCCAATGCAGGTACAATCCGCCCCGGTTTAACCGCAGCCGCACCACATACCCACAGTGATCGAGGGGCCATGTCGAATCAATGGATCGGATTGCCGGTCGTGGCAAGCGTGATGCTGGGCATCATCGCGCTGCATATGGCGCACTTCCACGACCGCAACTTTCGCCAGGACGAGGTTTTCACCGTACACGGGGCCAACGTGCTGACGCTCTCCGAAACCGCGCAGTGGATGGCGATCAACGGCGTGCATCCGGCGGGCTGGCGCGTGACGGCGGCGGCCTGGGTCAAGCTGGTGGGGGGCAGCGAACCGGCGGCGCGGCACTTCGCCACGCTGTGTACGCTGATCGCGCTGGCGCTGGTCTACCGGCTGGCGCGCGACCTGTTCGACCACCGTGTCGGGCTGTATGCCGTGTTCATCCTGGGCACGATCAACTTCGCGCAGTTCCACATGCACGAACTGCGCCCGTATGCCGCGCTGGTGTTGTTCACGGTGGGCATGATGTGGGCGTTTGCGCGCTGGGTGCAGCACCGGAACTTCACCTATGCCGCGATTTTCGTGATGTGCGGCGTGTTGGGCTTCCAGACGCATTACTATGCCGGGTATGCGGTGGCGGCGCAGGGGGTCGTGCTGGTGGTGCTGGTACGCTGGCGGCCCGGCGTGTATCTGCGCGCGGTGGGCCTGTTCGCGCTGATCGGCTTTTCGCTGACCGCCTGGATACTGCCGCTGCTCAATAGCTGGTTGCGCACGTCGGGCAAGTCCTACGCCATGCTGACCAACCGCGACACGCTGCAACGCCTGCATGACCTGATGCAGATCAAACCGGCAGCCCTGGGGCAGTTTTTGCTGTTGAGCGGGGGCCTGCTGGCGCTGGGGATCGCCTACCACGAACTGCGCGGCCTGTGGGCGGCATGGCGCGCGCGGCACACGGCCCCACCGCCGCAAACTATCTGGCGCTGGCCCGCGCTGCAACCGGTGTTGATCACGCTGATTACGCCGGGCGTTATGCTGTTTCTGGCGCTGCTGCTCAATTACCAGATCAAGACCTTCACCCCGCGCAACATGATCGGCATCCTGCCGGGGCTGGCGATCTTCGCGGCGTATGCGCTGCGCAGACTGCCCTGGCAGGCGCAGCTCGCGCTGGTGATGCTGATCGCCGTGCCCGCCATGCAGGATTTCCGTTCGTATGCCCCCAACGTGCCGTATCGCCAGACCGCCGCATTTGTCGAATACGAACCCGGCGACCGCGTGGTGACACACCTCAACGACCAGATTCAGAGCACGCTCACGACCATGCAATACCTGGCGGACAACGAAGGCATCTCCAAGCATGATATGTTCCACATCGGCGGCAGCGCGATCAACTATCCCGGCGACCCGATTGTGAACATGGTCTATCACGCCAACGACGACAACCTGCGCGCGTTCGAGGATTTTCTCAGTGACGCGCCGCGCGTGTGGTATATCCACCGCCAGGACAACGACGCACTGATCGCGCCGTTCCTTGACATCCTACAGCGCGACTATGTGCCGGTGCGCGCCGCCCGCCTGAAAGACGCCGCCGAACCGCGCAACGTCTTCATCGCGGAAGAATACGTCCGGCGATCAAGTACCAATTAAATCCGATCAAAACCACATTTAAGAATTGTCAGAATATTATCGGGTGTGAATCGGGTTTCCCCGTAATACGTGTCAAAACAGATCAAAGCCTTATGAAATCGACACGTGCAAGGTTGTGTTTCGTGTGTTTTTCTTCTACGCTTTCTTTAGTAACTACACAGCTTTTTTGACGCGCTGCCAGCCATCAAAGTGTGTTTACGTCCTCGCCAATGTTCTGGTCCGGGCGGGCGAGGCGACAATCACAGGCATACAAATTCGCACAGTCTTAAGTCTGCATTGCCTGCGCAATGCGTGCTTTGCGCTGTTATTTTCCAGGAGTTATCAGGTTAGTTTGCCAATGAAACTCGAAACTCTGCCCCCCAATACATCCGTCATCCACCGAATGCTGCACGTGGTGCAAACCATCTGGCACATACTCACCCGCCCGCCCGAATCGCTGACCGACAGGGCGGAGCAGCGGCGCACGCGCCTGTTGTCAGGCGTGCTGATTACCGTGTTTGTCGTTGGCGTGTTGATCCTGGTCATCCGCCTGATTCAGACTCCGAGCACAATTGATGATCCTGATTACATGGGCGCGGTTGGCGCACTGGGCGCGGTGATGGGTCTGTACGTGCTGGCCCAGCGCGGTTATACGAATTTCGCCGCCGCCGCGCTGATCGCGATCATGCTGCTGCTGTTCGTCGGTGTGGCGTTTGCGCCCGGCAGCCTGAATACGCTGCTGTATTTTGCGACGATCCCGGTATTGCTGACCGCTGTGTTCTTCTCGGTCCGGCAGGTGCTGCTGGTGACGGCCATTGCCATCGTCGCCCCGTTTGGGCTGCTGGAAGTCTCTGATACGTTAGATTCCCTTGAGGTGGTGAACGCGGTGCAGTTCATCGTGCTGAGCAGCGCCGTGATCCTGACTTACATCAACCACAACCACTCGCTGGAAGAAATCCGCCGCGCCGAATTGCAATCTGCGTATGACCAGGTGCGCGCCTCCGAAGCGCAGCTTGAGCAGCGCGTCCGGGTGCGTACGCGCGATATCGAGCTGGCGATGGATGTCTCCAAGCAGATGACGACCGAACTCGATCTGGACGCGCTGCTGCCGCAGCTTGCCGAACGCACGCGCGCTGCGTTTGCGCTGTACCACGTCTCGGTATACCTGTACGATCCGGCGCTGGAAGCTATGGTGCTGCGCGCGGCCACCGGGCAGGTCGGCGAACACATGCTGGACGCCGGGATGGGCTGGTCGCTGCAACACGGGCGCAGCGTCGTGGCCCGTGCCGCGCGCACAGGGCAGGCGGTAATCGAAAATGATACCGAGAACAGCGAGCATCATGCCCCCAACCGCTGGCTGCTGGAAACACGCTCCGAACTGGCCGTGCCGATGCTGATCGGTAAAACGCTGATCGGTGTGTTGGATATGCAAGCGACCGTCACGGACCGTTTTGAAGCCACTGATGTGCGCGTGCTGACCTCGCTAGCCGAACAGTTGGCGATTGCCGCGCGTAACGCCCAGCTTTTTACCAGCGCCGAAAATGCCCGCCGCGAGGCCGAGCGCGCCAACCGCGTGAAGTCGCAGTTTCTAGCCGCCATGTCGCACGAACTGCGCACACCGCTTAACGCGATTTTGAACTTCTCGCAGTTCATCTCGACCGGCATGGTCGGCGAGGTGAACCAGGAACAGGTCGATTTGCTGACGAAGATCAACACCAGCGGCAAACACCTGTTGGCGCTGATTAACGATGTACTGGATATCTCCAAGATCGAATCCGGCGCGCTCAACCTGCTGGTCGATGATGACCTCGATTTGAACGCTGAGCTGGCGACCGTGATCGCCACTGCGGAATCCATGCTGGAAGAAAAGCCGGCGGTGCAATTACATGTCGAAGCAGATGACGATCTGCCACGCATCATCGGCGATCAGCGGCGCATCCGGCAGATCATGCTCAACCTGGTTTCCAACGCCTGCAAATTTGCCGAGGTGGGACACGTCGCGCTGCGCTTGCAGCAGCAGGGCGATGAAATTGTCTTCACCGTCGATGATACCGGTCCTGGTATCCCGCCCGACGAGCACGAAACGATCTTTGACACCTTCCATCAGACCGAGGCCGGTCTGCGTCAAGGGGGCGGAACCGGCCTCGGTCTGCCGATCTCGCGCAAGCTGGCCGAGATTCACGGCGGGCGACTGTGGTTGGAGAGCACGCCCGGCCAGGGTTCAACGTTCTATGTTGCCTTGCCAGTGCGCGCCCTGCACCTGGTGAAAGACATGCCCCAAACCCGAAAGTTGCCCAGTTGATAAGGAGTTGTCATTATGCCGAATCAGCCCGTTATTCTGTATGTTGAAGATGATCCGATGAGCCGCCAGGTGATGGAGATGCTTGTGATCCGCGCGATGGGCATCAAAAACCTGACGATCTTTGAAGACAGCGTGGACTTTGTCGCCCGACTGGAAGCGATCACCCCGCCGCCGGACGTGATCCTGCTGGATATCCACATGCGCCCGCATACCGGGTTTGAGATGCTGGACATGATCCGCAGCCACCCACACTTTGTTGAAGCTAAAGTGGTGGCGGTCACGGCCAGCGTAATGAACGAAGAAGTGGATATGCTCAAGACTGTCACGTTTAATGGTGGCATCGGCAAACCGCTGGATGCTACGATATTCCCCGACTTTTTGCGCCGTATCATAAACGGCGAAGAAATCTGGCACGTCGCCTAAAAAGGAAATAGACAAACCGATGAGCGGACCTTGCGCCCTGATTATCGATGATAACGACTTTAATGTAGAGGTGATGTCGCGCTTGCTGGCGAACGTCGGCGGCACGAGCATTATTCTGCGCGATCCAACACATCTGGTTGACGTGTTGGACGATCTGGACATCGTGGATGTGGTTTTCCTGGACCTGGAAATGCCCAAGATCGATGGTTACGAGATACTGCACCGGCTGAAGGACGACCTGGGCCTGACCGTGCCGGTGGTTGCCTACACCGTGCATACCAGCGAGATGCACGTCGTGCGCGGCGAAGGGTTTGATGGTTTCCTCGGCAAACCGATCGATCCTGAGCTGTTCCCGCGCCAGTTGGAATGTATTCTCAACGGCGAAGCCGTGTGGTATATCCCGTGATCAATGACGTGCATCGCAAGAGATCGGACAGGAGATCGGACAGGAGATCATGCTGCTGAAAGGCAAACGCATCTACTTTGTTGAGGACAACAGAGACAACATCTATGTCACCATCAAGCTGCTGAGCACCCAGGGCGCGGAGATCATCGTCGATTGGTGGGCCAGCGGGCAGGTGTGGCGTTTGTTGGGAGCCATGCCGTTGGACGCGATCATTCTCGACCTGATGCTGCCGCATGGTCGCACCGGGTACGAAATCTTCGGCGAAATCCGGGGCCTGGAGGCGCTGAAAAATGTCCCGGTCGTGATGGTGTCCGCCGCCGACCCGTCGGAGGTGCTGCCGCGCGCGCGCGAACAGGGATTCAGCGGTTTTATCGCCAAGCCGGTCGATTTCGAAAACTTCCCCCGTCAGATTGCCGATATCATCGCCGGTAAACCGGTCTGGTCGGAAGGCTGATCGCCGCGTTTGCACGGCGTAAACGTACAGGCCGCACGGCATGATCTGTGCGGCTTGTAGCATCTTCCTCAGCCAGCGGGACTCAATCATCATCGTCCCGATCATCGTCGTCGTCCGGGTCGTAGAATTCCAGTTCGCGCGCGATCCAGGTGCCCGACTCCACGTCATAACGGGCCTCGACCTCGACCAGATCGCCCACCACCAAACCGGACTTGACCTCGGTGCGCGTGATATCGAAGCTGATCCCGTTGACCACTGCCGTCACTGCGTCCAGGCTGTCCAGCGTGCCAACCAGTTCAAGTTCGTCGTCGTCGGCGTCGTCCGGATCATCCGTGCGGTCATCGTCGTCGGGATCGTCAATTTCGCGCGCCGCGATGATGCCGCTTTCCAGCACCGATCCTTCGACCTCCACCACCGCGCCAATCTCCAGCGCCGTGTCGATCTCGGCCTCGGAATAATCCACCGTCAACCCGCTGATGAACAGCAGCATATTTTCGGCGTCCAGACCGGCAATCACACCTGTGAATTCGATCTCCGATGCCGTGCGGTCGTCGTTTTGCGCCAGGGCTACCGGCAGCGCCAGCAGCAGCGCCAACACCACGCTCAAACCGATCATCCAATACCGTGTTTTCTTCATGTGACTGGTCTCCTTGTGTATGCTTTCGTGCGACTTCACTTATACCGACTGCGGGTTTCGCAAAAGGTTTCGCAGTACTTCAGTCCTAATCTCAAAAACATCCCGAAACCGCAACTCCGGGCGCGATCCTGCGTATATAATGGGTGGATGAAAGAGTGTAACCCGGCTCACCCCGGCGTGAGCCAAATCCCCCCTGATTACATGCTAAAACCTGCCTATCCAGTGGCACACGCCACACAATTGAAAGGACCATTCGCCATGCAAGATCAAAACGGCAGTCACACCGTCGTGCATACTGAAGACCTGCGTAAAGACCTCAAAATGGGTGAGGTGATCGTTCGTGCCGTGCGCGGCGTGAACCTGTCGGTGACGCGCGGGGAATTTCTGGGCATCATCGGCCCGTCGGGCAGTGGCAAATCGACCCTGCTTGGCATGATCGGCGGGCTGGATACGCCGACACAGGGCCGTGTCTACATCGACGGCGAAGATATCACCGACCTCAACGAGCGCGCCCTGACGCGCGTCCGCAACGAGAAGATCGGCTTCGTGTTCCAGTTCTTCAACCTGATCCCGACGCTGTCCGCGCTGGAAAACGTCGCGCTGCCGGTGCAGTTTGCGCGCAACCGCAAATATGCGCCGGTCAAACGCGCTAAAGAGGTGCTCGAACTGCTGGGCCTGGGCGACCGCATGGGCCACCGTCCGT
>CAZMNL010000088.1:0-9654 GCA_964567525.1 uncultured Anaerolineaceae bacterium | reverse complement strand
AACGGTTTGCGCTGTTCGTAGGTTTCGTCACGGTCATGCACGCCCGATCCGTGTACCAGCACCACCGCCGGAAACAGCCCCTCGCCGGTGGGCAAGGTCAGCGTGCCGGGCAGTTCCCAGTCTGTACCCGCATTCAACACGATATCGCGTTCCTCAAACAGCGCCGGGTCAGCGTATTCAGGCGCTTCATAGGCCGGTGGTGTCGGGGCGTCCTGGTGAAGCCGGATGTAAAAACCGCCGATCTGTTCCTGCGGGTCCACTGACAATTCAAAATCCAGTACGGCGCGCTCAAACTGCATCACAAACACGACGACGGTATATTCCTCAATGACCTGTGTTTGTACATCGCGCTGCACTTCAAACGCGCCAACCTGCGCCTCTATCTGCTGCCACGTCTGCGCGAGCGCCGGAGCCGTTAATTGTGCGGCGACCGTCGCGTCAAAACGGGCGATAGCGGCTTCGAAGTCGCCCGCCAACAGGTTATCGACGACTTGCTGCGCAATGGCAACCGGGTCTTGATCCTGTGCCAGGGCAAGGCCGGGTACAAGCCAGAACACCATACACCCGGCTAATATCCAACGCCAGAAACGTAACATAGTTGAACGAACTCCTCAGTTGAGTTGAATCACAGAATCGGCGTGCGGCGCACTGCCGGTTTGTAGTTTTCCTGCCAGGCGTGCCATGCCATCCCCAGCCGCTTGATACCTTCGATAATCCGTTTGGGCGGGTGCGTGCCAAAGTTCAGCCGCAGATAACGACTGCCTTCGCCGTTGGTGTGGAACAGCGTACCGACGGCATACGCGACCCCATGCTGGATCGCAGTTGCGTAGAGTTCGGCGGCGGTCGGTCCATCATCGGGCAGGCGCACCCACAGGTATAAGCCGCCGGCTGGTTCGTTCCATTCGCTGCCAGCGGGCAAATAGTCACGCGCGGCGGCGCAAGCGGCCTGACAGCGCGTGCGCAGTTCAGCGCGCACGCGGTTCAGATGCCCGATCAGCATCCCGTTGGCAAGATAGACCTGCATCGCGCGCTGATTCAATCCCGGTGTGCAGACATCCGCCGCCTGTTTCATACGCACCAGCCGGTCTCGCAGCACCCCGCTGACGATCAGGTATCCGATCCGTGTGCCCGGCAGCAGGATTTTGGAGAACCCGCTGGCGTGGATCACCAGGCCGTATTCGTCCAGGGCTTTGAGCGGTGGTGGCGGCGCGCTGCCGTAGCCCAACTCGTGATATACCGCGTCTTCCAGCACCGGGATGTTATACTGCGCCGCCAGCGCCAATAACTGCCGCCGCCGGTGAATGGGCATCACGGCCCCGGTCGGGTTGTGATATGTGGGGGCGACGTAGATCAGGCGGGGCTGGCATTCTTCCAGCGCGGCTTCCAGCGCATCAATGCGCAGCCCATCATGATCGACCGGCACACCGACCGGGATCACACGCCGTACATGCGCGATATCCAGCAGGCCCAGGTAGGTAGGATTTCCGGTGATCACGATATCACCTTCACTGAGTACCGTCTGGATCACGAGGTCCAGCGCTTGCTGTGCGCCGCCAGTGATCAATACGTCGTCGGGTGGGCACTGAATGCCTAGCGAAGTCACGTATTCGGTCACGCTGACGCGCAGCGGCATATAACCTTCAGCTTCTTCGTAAGCGACGGCGGCGGCCCTGTCACGGTCGAGCACAGTATTCAACGCCTGCCGCAGCGCTTCCACCGGCAGGAACTCTTCCGGCGGTGTGCCCCCGTTGAAGGCAATCACACCCGGCTGCTGTGCCAACCGCGTCATCTCGCGCAGGCTCATGCTCAGCGCCCCAGAAGGCGGCCAATCCAGCGTGGAAGGGTGAGGGTTGCTCGCCGGGCGCGCGCCGGTGACAAATGTTCCGCGCCCCGGATGTGCCGCGATCAGCCCTTCGTCGCGCAACTGGGCGTAGGCGTTCACAACGCTGATGCGTCCCACACCCAACTGGCGCGCGAGGTCACGGGTCGGAGGCAGACGGTCGCCCGGCGTCATGCGCCCACTTTCGATCTGCAACCGGAAGTGACGCGCAAGCTGCCGGTAAATTGGATCAACAGAGTCTTTGTAGATCGGGATATCCATCATAGCGCCTAATACCTTTCCCCTTGATCGTAACAGAGCCATAGAGCCAGGTACAGAGCCAACCAGGACCAATATGCACAAAACGGGCTGCCAGTCTCAGATATGCCCCAGGTGTGTGAAGCCGCGTCGTTCGCGGATGACCTGATCATACAACTGCTCATAGCGATCCACCACGCGCGCCCAGGTGAAATGCTGCTCGACCAGGATACGCCCATTCTGGCGCAAGCGCTTACGCAGCCCTGGGTCACGGATCAGGCGGAACACCCCCTCGACCAGTTCGCTGTCCGTTGTGCCAAGAATGACGTGTTGATCCGGCAGGATCGGGATGCCGTCGCAGCTTAGCGGCGTGGCGACAATGGGTACCTGCATCGCCATTGCTTGCAACACCTTGTTTTTGATGCCTGCGCCCAACCGCAGCGGGCTGATAAAGATCAGCGCGGATTCGAAATACGGACGCAGGTCCGGCACGCGCCCGGTAATATCGATGCTATCGGACTCAAATGCAGCCAGTTCGTCCGGCACATTGCCACCCACCAGCAGCAGGCGCGCTTTGGGAACGCGCCGTTTGATCTGCGGGAACAGGTCGCGTACTAACCGCAGTGCGGCATCGAGGTTGGGCGCGTAATCATAATTGCCGATGAACATGAGCGTGGGCTGGGATGCTTCAAATCCGGTGGGTGTGAAATACTCCACATCGACGCCGTTCGGGATCACTACCAGCGGCAGATCGTCATCCAGGTCTTTGAGCGCTTCGGCATCGCGGTCGGTCAGCACCACGCAGCGATCATAGCCCTCGAACATCCAGGATTCAAAATGGCGCGCCATGCGAAGCTGCGCGCGTTTTTTCATGCGCGCGAACCGGCGTGTTTCTTCATCCAGGGCGCGCACCATCCACAAACTGTAGGATTCATACGGCACAATGATATTGGGCAGATCGCGCACCAGGTGCCGGTATTCATACACCTGCACCCCGCCGAACAGGTGCGCCACATCATAGCTGTTTTCGCGCCGGGCGGTTTCAATCGCGCGCCACATCTCCGGAGACCAGCTTTGCTCTGCGTGTGTGGGGAAACGCGCGTCCGGGTTGCGCATACGCTGCAAGTAATCGGCGCTCGACCGCTGCGGTTCGCGGATGGTAGTCACACTGCGAAACAGGTGCTCGTAACGCGGGATATCGGCGATGTCCACCGGGTTATCGTAAAACGCGATCAGGTCGATTTGCGCGCGCCGGTCGGCCAGTTCGCGCGCGAGATAATAAGGGATCAGCCGGTCGCCGCGATAGAGCGGGAACGGAGGACAACGCGAGATCAGTAAAATTTCCATTGGTCACAATCCCAACCGTTTTTTGAGATTCTACACCAGCGATTCAACCAGCGCCGCGAATTGATCCGCGTACCCCGCCGCCGTGAAGTGCGCCAGCGCGCGCGCGCGCCCCGCTGCGCCCATACGCTGCCGCAGGTCCGCATCGCGCAGCAGCGCCAGCACGCGATCCGCAAGCGCGGCGGGGTCTTCCGCCGGGACGAGATACCCGGTTTTGCTATCGAGAACCGTTTCTGCGGGGCCGCCGTTGTTCATGCTGACCACCGGGCGCGCCATCGCCATACTTTCGAGATGCACCATGCCCAGCGATTCGAAGCGCGACGGGCACACGATCACGTCCGCCGCCGCGATCAGTTCACGCGCATCCGGCCAGAAGCCCAGGTAAGTTAGCGTTTCGCGCAGCACGGGATCGGTTTGCGCGTGTTCCAGAATCATTTGCTTGTGCGCCTCGTCTTTAGTGACTCCGAACACGTTTTCACCCGCGACCGCGAACCGGGCCTCTGGCATCTGCGCGTGAATGTGCTGTGCCATTGCCTGAAAGATGTCATGCCCCTTGACGTGCTGGAAACGCGCGATCATGCCGACCAACGGCACATCCGGCTCGATGCCAAGCTGCGCGCGGACCGGTGTGCCGTCCACGCCGGGGTGGAAGAATTCCGGATCGACGCCCGGCGTGATCACCTGGATGCGTTCCGGCGGCATGAACTGTCCCGACCGCGCCAGCCAGCGATCCCGCACGGCCTGCGTGATGGCGATAATCTGCGTCACATCTTTGCGGAAGAAGCGGCGCTGCCAGGGTTTGGACTCAAACCACCAGCCCATCGCGTTCCAGATCACGGGTACACCCGCCAACTGCCCCGCGCGCGCCGCGAACGGCAGCGAATGGTAATCGCTGTGAATAGCGTGGATGTCCTGCGCCTGCACCAGCGCCGCGGTCTTGCGCGTGATCGGGAAGCGGCTCCAGATCGCCGGGATAAACCACTCCGTCGCGCCGCGATAGGGCAGGGTCAGCGCTGTGACGCCGAGTTTGCGCGCCGCCTGGGGCAACTGGCCCTCGCGCGGGCACAGCAGGTACAGTGTGAATCGCTCACGGTCAAGCGCGCCCATCAGGTTGATCTGCACGCTCTCGCCGCCGCCCAGCCCGGTATACGCGGAAACGAACAGCAGGTTGAGTCGCCCCGCCATCAGACGGCGTACCGTTCCGGGTCGAAGCGATCCAGGTGCGCCGCGATCCAGTCAATGGTTTTGCTCAGCCCATCTTCGAGCGTGACCTGCGGTTCCCAGCCGATCAGTTCCCGCGCCAGCGCGTTGTTACTGCGCAGCCGCAGCACTTCGCTGTTCTCTGGCCGGACGCGCTGCGCGTCGGTGACGATGTGTGCGTCGCGCCCGGTGCGTGCGTTGCACAGCCGGATCGCCATCTCCGCCAGTTCGCCGATGCTGATTGTGCGGTTGGTGCCCAGGTTGACCGCGCGCCCAATGGCGGCGTCACTCTCCGCTGCCAGCAGAAAACCGCGTACCGTGTCGGTGACATACGTCAGGTCGCGCGTGGGGTGCAGCGCCCCAAGCCGTACCTCGTCGCGTGTTAACGCCTGGCTGATGATCGTCGGGATCACGGCGCGGGCGCTCTGGCGCGGCCCGAAGGTGTTGAACGGACGTATAATACGCACCGGCAGATCGTAACTGGCGTGGAAGCTCAGCGCGAGCGCGTCCTGCGCCACCTTCGACGCGGCATAGGGCGACTGCGGGTTCAGCGGGTGCTGTTCGTCAATCGGTACGACCTGCGCTGTGCCGTATACCTCGCTGGTGGAAGTCACCATCACGTGAGGGATGTGTTGGTCGCGCGCCGCCGTCAAAACGTTGAGCGTACCCGTCACGTTAACGTTGAAGGTTTCGCGCGGGTGCTGGTAGGAATACGGGATCGAGATCACCGCGCCGAGGTGGTAGACCTGCTCCACACCACGCGCCGCCCCCGCGACGGCTTCGCAGTCCTGTAAATCGCCGAAGATCAGTTCGACATGTTCCAGAATCTCGCGGGGCAGAAGGCGCAGGTTGCCCGCGTGCTGCCCGGAGTTGTAACGCACGAACGCGCGGACCTCGGTCCCTTGCCGGACTAGCATTTCAACCAGGTGGCTGCCGATGAATCCCGCAGCGCCCGTAACCAGTGCTTTTTGGGCTGACATACGCAATCTTTTACTTCCTGAGTGCAAGATACTAAGCTTTGTTTTTGTTCAGCAGGCGCTTGATTCGCATCCCGACGCGCGTCGGGACCAGCAGGGCGACCAGCAGCCACGCGCGCAGCCTGCCGTGATACTTGCGCGTGTAGGCGATCAGGTCTTCCCAGTAGACGCGCTGTGTCAGTTTCGGAACCTGGTCGAGACTGGCGTGCTCGTCGTGGATCAGCGTAGCCTCCGCGACGTAGTGAATTTCCGCGCCCGTGTCGATGATCTGGCGGCACAGGTCATCATCGGTGAAAAATAGCTTCAGCCGCGTGTCAAAACCGCCGATCTGCGCCAGAATCGCGCGCCGCGCCATGATGCATGATCCCGGCGCGACTTCCACCGGGCGCGTCGATTCGCGGTCCCAATCCGCGTACCACATCGCCGCGCGCCGCAGAGTCCGCCAGCCGGGGAATATCACGCCGAGAAACGTATACCCCAGCAGGTTATCGAGGAATTCGGGAAACTGCGAGCAGTTGCGCTGTAACGTGTCATCGCTGAACGTCATGCGCGCCGTGACCGCGCCGACCGCCGGGTGCGCGCCCAGATAGTTAACCAGCGTGCGCAGCGTGCCGGGCAGCATCACCGTGTCCGGATTCAAGATCAGCACATAATCGCCCTGCGCGGCTTCGATACCGAGATTGTTTCCGCCGCTGAACCACGCATTCCGACCCGCTTCGATCACGCGCACACCGGGAAACTGCGCGCGCACCATCGCCGCGCTGCTATCATGCGAGGCATTATCGACCACGATGATCGTATGTGCCAGGTCGCCGGAGGTCGCGTCGAGTGACTCCAGCGCGCGCGCCAGTTCGTCGCGCGTGTTGTAGTTGCAGATCACCGTCGTGAGTTCCATCCCGCCTCGTCTCGTTTGCTCACCGGCAGCGCACGCCGCCAAACCGCCCGCGAGTATAGCGCAAAACGCGGGTCTCGCGTAGGCACAGCAGGCGGGCATAGGGCAAACGGCGCATTTTTCAGGCGCGTGTCAGGTCAGCAGGGCGCGCAGCGTGTCTTCCAGCACCTCAAGTGAGAAGTGTTCCTGTCCCACGCGGTAATTGTGTTCGACCATTTCCCGCTGGCGGGCCGGGTCCGCGAGCAGGTCATGCACCGCCGCGACCGTTTCCGGCATCACGTCCTCGTCGATCTCAATGGCCTGCACGCTCGCCGGTTTGATATCCGCACGGTAAACGTGATAGGCGTTGACCAGCAGTGGCTTACGAA
Organism: uncultured Anaerolineaceae bacterium; assembly: GCA_964567525.1. GTDB lineage: Bacteria > Chloroflexota > Anaerolineae > Aggregatilineales > Aggregatilineaceae > CAYRNY01. The sequence goes on along the minus strand of CAZMNL010000088.1, from coordinate 2,796 downwards.
AATACAGCGTTTCGATCAGCGCGTTACCGAAGCCCTCATACGAACTCGGATAAGTGACGAAATCGGCGTTGGGATACACGTCCCACAGCGGATAGGCGCGCTGACCGTCGCGCGTTTCCCGCGCTTTACCGACCCGGTCACCGATGAACAGCGCTTTGATGCCCGCCCGCGCGGTATAGTGCCGCAGCCACTCGTAATACGTGCCCGCCTCGTCACCTGCATAGCCGGTGACGACAAAGCGATATTTCCGCGCGGGATCGGCTTTTTCCAGCAGGTGAACGAGGTCCACCGCGCGCTCGATGTTCTTGCGGCGGATGATGCGCGTGGGCTGCAAGATCACGATCTCGTCTGCGCCGATTCCGAACGTATCCCGAAAACTGCGGCTGTAGTCGTCGGGTGGCGGCGGTGGATTTTTGAAGTCGAACACATTGGGCAGGTAGGCGGCGTGGATTTTGCGCCGCATGTACAGTTCGCGCTGCATCGGCGTGTTGATCACCACATGCCGGTAGGATGTCCCGTCGGCAGGGAAGGCGGTCGTCAGGATATCGGGAATGCGGTTGATCCAGAACCGGTCGCGTTCCCAGTAGAAATCGTGGTGATGCGCGATGGTGGGGATGTGGGTTTCGTCGATGAAGTCGCGCAGTGCCACGCCCAACGGGATGTTCATCGGCATACACTGCGCGTTCTGCGTGATCAGCCAGTCGATCTCGTAGCTGTCGATGAACTCGTACAGCCGCGCCTTGATGTGGTTGGCGAGCGCGGCAATCCGCCGGTACAGGTCGCGCGATTCGGCGATACCGCCGAACGCCTCCTGCTGAATGATGGCAATATCCGGGTGGTGGAAGTGGCATTCCGGGACGAGCATACCCGGCTGCGCTTCCGGGCCGAGTTCGCCAGCCAGATAGTAGCTGTGGTGCCCCAGGCGCGCCAGCACCTCCGCGATTTTTTCGATCTCCAGCGATACGCCATCAACGCCCGCGATGCGCGTCGAAACAAAGCCAATATTCATGGATCGCCTCTCTTTTGTCCGCAAAACAAACCAAAACGCTGCCAGACTGCACTACGGCACTATCTAGAGCTTAATTGAGCCTGGGGCCAGCCGTCAAGATTGGGATAAACAGCCTTATTAATTGAACGTCAATGGAAAATTTATTGCATTCCAAAACGTTTTGGGTTACTCTAAAAATAGACTGCAATCGTTTTGGAAGCTTCAAAATTGCTTAGAATAATCCAGTAGAAATTCATTGGCACGATGCGGGTAACATTAAAAACCATTGCGGAAGAAGCGGGCGTTTCGATCACGACGGTTTCGCGTGCGTTGGCGGGGTATGATGATGTCAACGAAGAAACCCGCCGCCGCATCATTGAGATCGCGGATCGCCTGGGCTACCAGCCCAACCTGACCGCGCGGCATCTGCGCAGCAAACAAACCAACACGATTGGGATGGTGGTCCCGCGCACGCAGCATTTCTCCGATCCGTTCTTCATGGAACTGCTGGCGGGTGTAGGGCGGCGCGCTTCCGAGCACGGCTACGATCTTTTGCTTTCGGCGCAGATGCAGGGCGAACAGGAACTCAAAGCCTATCACCGCATGGTGGCGGGCGGTCGCGTGGATGGTATGGTGATCGCGCGTATTCTGAACGACGATCCGCGCATTGAGTACCTGGAGAGCAGCCGGCATTCGTTCGTCACTTTCGGGCACTCAGAAGATGCCACCTATCCCTATATCGACGTGGACGGGGCTGAGGGGATGGCGCAGCTTGTTGCTCACCTGGTCGATATCGGGCACCGCCGGATCGGGTTGATCACATCCCCTGACGAGTTGGTATTCACCGCGCAGCGTTTCGCCGGTTATCGCCGGGCGCTGGCCCATTTTGACCTGACTTACGACCAGGACCTGATCCTTCACGGCGACTTGAAGCAGGCCAGCGGCAAACACGGCGCTGACTATCTGCTGGCACTGCCGCAGCCGCCAACTGCGATCATCGCCTTCAACGACCAGATGGCCCTGGGCGCGATGACGGCGGTCCAGGAAGCCGGGCTGCGCGTCGGTCCGGATGTCGCTGTCGCCGGATTTGATGACATTCCCGCCGCGCGCATATCCACCCCCCCATTGACCACGATACAACAGCCGATCTACGGGATTGGATTCCGGCTGGTCAATATGCTGATCCAGCTCATGCACCACGAAGCAATTGACGAGACACAAATACTCATCAAACCAGAGTTGATCGTGCGTGCCTCAACACGCGCTCATTGATCACGCAAAGGAGGTGATGCTATCGCAGGTACCGGGTAAGCCCATCATTCAATCACTGTTTACACAGAGCATATAAACTCAGGAGAGTCGCACAATGTCTAAAAAATTTGGTCCGCTCGTCGTCCTGATCCTGGTCGCGCTGCTGGTGAGCGTCACTGGTGTTGCGGCGCAGGATGGCAAGGTTGTATTCTTCTCCACCCAGTTTAACGTGGTGGAAGAAGCCGAAAAGTTCCGCGCTGTTCTGGCTGACTTCGAAGGCGAAACCGACTTCGTTGAGTCCGAAGAACAGGCCGTTTTCGATACGCTGCGCGCCGAAGCCGGTGATGAGGCTGGGTCGGTAGACGTGGTGGGCGCGCTGCACGGGACGTTCCCCACGCTGGTCCGTGAGGATGTGCTGTTCGACCTGACCGGTCTGCTGGAAAGCATCGAAGCCGAATATGATATCGCCGATGCGTTTGTCGAACTGGGCAAGATGGGAACCACCGACTTCCAGTACTACATCCCCTGGATGCAGGCGACCTACATCATGGCCGCGC
>CAZMNL010000087.1:0-9734 GCA_964567525.1 uncultured Anaerolineaceae bacterium | reverse complement strand
CCTGCTGGTCGGGGAAGGCGCGCGGCGCTTCGCGGAGATCAAGGGTATGCGGCTGTGCGCCGAAGCGGAACTGACCGTCCCGCGCGAGATCGAGCGCTTCCGCCGCTTGCAGCAAATGCCTGATTACCAGTTGTCGCACGAGTTCACGCCGGATATGCCGCACCCGCAGGACACGGTCGGCGCAGTCGCCATTGACGCGGACGGCAATATCGCGGCGGCGACTTCGACCGGCGGCGCGGCCTACAAACTGCCAGGACGCGTCGGTGACTCACCGCTGGTCGGCTGCGGAGCCTATGCTGACAATCACACGGGCGGCGCGTCCGCGACCGGGCACGGCGAGAGCATCATGCGTATCGTGCTGGCAAAAAGCGCCACCGACGCCATCTCGCGCGGTATGAGCGCGCAGGAAGCCGCCGATTACGCGGTCAAAGCGATGTACGAGCGCGTGGGCGGTTACGGCGGCCTGATCATCGTCGATCAGCAGGGCCGCGCCGCATTCGCCTACAACACGCCGCACATGGCGGTCGCCTGGGCCGACGAACGCGGCGAGATTCACGCGCGCATCAAGGCGTAAGGGGATTCGCAGATGGGCCTGAAGGCAATCCAGCGGCGCAGACTGTACACCGGCGCGATCACGTTGATCGTGATCGTGTTCGCTGCGCTGATCGCGCCCGGCTGCGGGCTGATCGAAGATGCGCCGCCGACCGTCACGCCGATCTACATCACGGCCACGCCGGAAGTCCCGATCCTGCCCATCGTTGCCACCGAGACGCCGCCGCCGACCAGCGTACTCGCGGCCACCAGCGCCGCGCTGCTGCCCACGCAGGCCACCGAGCGCACCGCAACGCCTTCCCCCGCACCGCCGATCACGATGACGCCCACCTTTACCCCCACCGCGACCGATACGCCCATCACGCCGGGCGCAAGCGGTTTTGTGCCGGTGGGCGGTCAGTCTGGCGTCGGGGCCGGGCCGAGTGGCGGCGGTTGCGCGAATCCGCCGCCGGGCACCTTCGGCGCGATCTACCAGGGCGATGCGAACCTCGCCGGATCGCTGGGTTGTCCCCTGGTTCCCAACGCCAACAGCATCAGCAGCGCCTACCAGCCGTTCCAGAACGGCGTGATGATCTGGATTTCGTCGCTCGGCGCACAACCGCAATCCGCGATCTACGCGCTGTACAACAACGGCACCTACCAGCGCTTCAATGACACTTTCACCGAAGGTGTCGATTCGGCCAGCAGCGGCGCGGTCCCGCCCGACGGCCTGCTGGAACCGGTGCGCGGCTTTGGCAAAGTCTGGCGCGAGAATCCCGGCGTGCGCGATACCCTCGGCTGGGCGACCAGCGGTGAGGCAGGCGGCACGGGACAGGTCTTAATGTTCGAACGCGGGGAGATGGTCAACGTGTCGCAGGCGGGGCAGACCTACATCATGATCGCGGGCGCGCCGGGCACCTGGACCGCACGGGCAGGCGGCTAACACAATCCGGCGGGGGTTTCACCCTCGTGCTCCCACCAGGAGCCACCGGCCCCTGGCCTGGACTTTGGCAGATTGAAGCAACCTGTCAACAGCAAATAGCCAAAGATCGCATGGATCATTTCAGCCTCAACAGATTGATTAGTTAGCCCCCATTACGCTGTGGAGCGTCTCACGATTGATCAGGTGCGCCGTACCGCCTACGCCCTGCACTGAATGGCCCGTACAGATGTTGCCGTAAGCAACACTGTGACGCACAGGACTCTGTTCAATGATTGTTATTGCGGTTGTGCATTTTCACCAATTTGTGTGCCGTGACTTTACTCACAAATCCGGTAATATTAGGCTGATTAGCTCGTCATAGATCAAAAAGACAATCTCAATATCCAATTCCCATCAGATTTTATACGTTGAGATCAAACATCACGAACCGAACATGTATGTAATCAATCATGTTTGGCAAGTATTGGCGCATTTGATACTTTTAAAATTATTGTATTATTTTGTATTCCAATGGTCCCGAATCAAAACTGAATAGCTTTGCATCTTAAAGCAATTCAAAAATACCATTACGGGATAGTCGGTAAGGAGGTGGTGATATTCCGCAGGAGTTTGAGTAATCTGTTTTCTATACGGATGAACAAAAACTAAAGCCGATAAAAGATAGAGGAGAATTCACACCATGCGTAATTTTAAGTCCCTGCGTTTTGTGATGTTGATCGCACTGCTGGTCATCGCCGTCAGCCCGGCATATGCCCAGGATGGCGGTGATGTCGTCGTGATCCCGGCGGGCGAAACGATCAAGCTCGCGCTTGTGACGGACCTGACCGGCCCGATTGCCCCGATGGGCCTGGACATTTTGCAGGCTGGCGAGATCGCCGTGATGGAATTTAACGAAGCTGGCGGGGTTGAGGGCTTCGAGGTCGAACTGGTGGTCGAAGATGACCGCTGCTCCAGCGACGAAGGTACGACCGTCGCCAGCCGTGTCGCCTCCAATGAAGAAATTGTCGCGGTTGCCGGTCACTCGTGCTCCGGCCCGACGATTGCCGCCTCCGAAATTTACGAAGAAGCCCGCCTGCCGATGATGTCGCCAAGCGCGACGAACGCGACCCTGACCGCGCGTGGTTACGACGTGGTGAACCGTGTGGCCTTCAGCGACGGCGCGCAGGGTGAAGTCGACGCGCACTACATGTACAAAGTGCTGGGCGTGCGCCAGATTGGCATCCTGCACGACAACGAAGCCTACGGTTTGGGCCTGGCGGAAGTGGTCGAGCGGGTGTTCACGGAACTCGGTGGTGAGGTTGTCGCCTTTGCAGGTATCAACGTCGAAGACCAGGACTACCGCCCGGTGCTGACCCCGCTGGTGGCGGCGGCTCCCGAAGCGATCTTCTTCGGTGGCTACCAGGAACAGGCCGTGCTGCTGGTAACGCAGATGGCGGACGTGGGCCTGCAAGACGTGATCTTCTTCAGTGATGACGGCGTTCAGGCGCAGGCGTTCATTGATGGCGCGGGCGACCTGGCCGAAGGCGTGTACGCAAGCTTTGCCGAAACGCCTCCGGGCAACGTGGAAGCCAACGAAGCCTTTGACGCGCTCTACAAAGAACTGTACGGCGTCTCCCCTGACGAGCAGGGTCCGTTCCACGCGCACTCCTACGATTCCGCCAATATGCTGCTGAGCGCGATTGCGGAAGTGGCCGAAGTTGACGGCGACGGCAATCTGGTGATCGACCGTGAAGCCCTGGTTGAAGCCGTGCGCAACACCGAAGGTTACGACGGTCTGACCGGGATGCTCTCCTGTGATGACAAGGGCGAATGTGGCGCGGGTCGTATCGTGATCTTCATCGTGGAAGATGGCGCGTGGGTCCAGGTGGATGTGCCCGAAGACCTGCTGACCATGGAAGCCGAATAAATCCTGAAAGTTAAACATCACGTTCCGGCGTGAAAAAGCTTACCAGCGTCATACTTTGGAAATCTGGTATGGCGCTGGTAAAATTTTGCACAATTTGCGCAGCACAATGCACATCTTGCTTTAGGACCAACATTTTTGTCATTGTGTTTGTTGTTTGTTGTAAAATTCCTTTATCGCTGGCAATGATGGCTGCCAGCAGCGCCCTGGATGGAGGTCGTAATGGCGCAAATCACACAAGCCCGCCGCTTGAGTCAACTGGAACTGGACTATGACCGGCTCAGCGGTCAGTATTTTGGTATCGGGGCTTTGATCGCCACTGTGCGTATGTTCTGGGTGATTGCGCGTACGTCGGGGGTCTTTGGCACATCACCGGCTTCCCAATACAAAGCGTTTGAAGATGCGTTGGGAACCCTGATGTGGGTCTATGCCGGGGTGGGGCTGGTCATCCTGGTCCTGGTGCTCCTGGTGCGGATGCGCAGCGAAGAAAACGCCCCGTCAACGCGGCTGTTCATTAACTACCTCGGCATCGTGATCTTGCTGGTGGCATCAATGCGGGTCGTGGACGTTGTTCAAACGCAAGCGTACCCCTTCACCCTCTGGGGGTTGCAGTTAGTCAATGGACTGGTGCTGGGGGGTGTCTATGCGCTCGTGGCGCTGGGCTATACCCTGGTGTACGGCATCCTGTTCATGATTAACTTTGCGCATGGCGAAGTGCTGGTGATGGGAACCTTCGGCGGCTGGTTTGCGCTGACCTACGTTACTGACCTGGGGAATGGCACTTTCGAAGTGGGGGCGGCCAGCGTAGCGGTTTTCATTATGCCGGTCCTGTTCGCGGTGTTGTTCTTGCCGCTGGAAACCCTCGCCGACCGCTTCAACCGCCGTTCCTCTGCCACGCCCGAAGTCAACCCCACGTGGATGATGACCCTGTTCAGCTTGCCGTTTCGCCTGATTGCCGGTGCCCTGTTAGGGTACGGGATTTTGCAGGCGTTGGGCGGTTATGCGCCGCACGTCTATGCAACCCTGAACACCATCCTGGCGTTGTTATTCATCGTCGCAGTTGCCATGATCACTTCTATGCTGGTCGCTATCGGCCTGGAGCGTGTGGCCTACCGGCCCCTGCGCGGCGCACCCCGCCTGACCCCGTTGATCAGCGCGATTGGGGCGTCATTTTTCTTGCAGCAGGCCATGTTGAATATCTTTGGTCCCTTGCCGCGTTTTTACCAGCGCCCCAAGCTGATCAGCGGCACGATTGACGTGCAACTGGGCAGCCTGGGCACGATCCCCGTAACGAAGACCGGGATCATCATCGTGATCGTTTCGTTGATCCTGATGGTTTTCCTGTACCTGTTTGTGCAGCGGTCCAAGACCGGGCGCGCGATGCGTGCTGTGGCGGAAGACAAGGAAACAGCGGCCCTGATGGGCGTGGATGTGGACAAGGTAATCGTTGCCACGTTCGCACTCGGCGCGCTGCTGGCTGGGGCTGCCGGCGTGATGATGGGGTTCCATAACCTGTCGTTCAACTTCCGCAGCGGGTTTATCCCTGGCCTGAAAGCCTTTACGGCGGCAGTGCTGGGTGGTATCGGCAATGTGCCCGGCGCGATGTTTGGGGGCTTTTTCCTGGGTTTGGTGGAAGCGCTTGGCCCAACGATGTTAGGTATCCCAACGGAATATAAGGACGTGATCGCGTTCAGCTTGCTGGTGCTGGTCCTGATCTTCCGTCCTACGGGTATCTTTGGCGAAGTACTCTCGGAAAAGAAGGTCTAGCCATGTTGCCTGCACCTCTCCAACGACTTATGAGCGCCGTTCGTGAAGGCATCAGCTACGGTTTCATGTCCGGCTTGATCGTCTTGTTCTTGATCCTGATCGGCTTCCCGATTCGCATTGAGAATCTGGCCCTGTTTTCGCTGTTCTTCGTCATGTTCATCGTGGCGGGGCGGCTCGTCCGCAAGTTTTACGACCAGGGTCCCGCCTACCTGGTGAAGAACGTCATCACGATGGGCGCAGTCACCGCGCTGATGCTGTTCCTGTTCATGTCGCTGATCAATCGCTGGCAAACCGACGGTGTCGATGTCAAAAAATACTTTGACTCGATCAACCTCAAAGCCATCAGCGTTTTAACCGGTGTTCCCGAAGCTGAACTGCACCCTAACCCACCCAGGAACCCCTTGACGGGGGATTATCCCGAAGGGGCGCAGCTTCGCACCGACCCCATGCGCCTGACATTCGATTCCAACACCGCGCTGCATCTCAAATTGGGGCTGGCAAAATCCGCCTGGGCGGATGTCAACCTGGTGATCGGCGGCTTCTACGGTTTTCTGATCGTGCTGGTCGGCTCGGCCTTCCTGGGTGGTGTCGTGGCATGGCTCATGATCTTCACCGAGATTGGCAGGCGGCGGGCAGCGCTGAATGCGCGTTTCGCCGATAACCCGGTTTCCCACTGGCTCGTGATGCTCATGCCGCTGCTGCTCTTCGCGTTTCTTTGGCTCACGGTGTCGCAGAATGGCAACGACCCCGTGATCCGGATCAAAGAAAACCGGCAGGAACTTCAACTGCTGGTCGGGTTTGGCATGATCCTGTTTGGCCTGATCGCGGTGCGTGTGGCCGAACCAACCGACTGGAAACTGAATTACCCGCTCCGCTTAGGGATTGTAATCGGCGTGATCGGGGTCTTGACGGCGCTCGGTATTGGGCGCATCGTGAATGACAACCTGTATATCGTGGCAACATCAGGTTCGCCGCGCGGCAGTGAGGCGATTACCATTGCCCTGCTGGTTGGATTGGCCGCGATTCTCATCGGGCAAAACGCGATAGCGCTGCGCAATCCGGCACGCTTCGAAACGCAGTTCGCCGGTTCAATCGCGCTGATGATCCTGTTCCTGATGCCGATGTTTCTGGACCAGTATCAGAACGACGTAATGACTCTGGTAGGGATCAATATCCTGTTGGGCCTGGGGCTGAACATCGTGGTTGGCTATGCGGGCCTGCTGGACCTCGGCTATGTGGCGTTCTTCGCGCTGGGATCATATACCTATGCGTTCCTGTCTTCGAACCAGCAGAACTACGACAACAGCGGAGAATCGCTGGGTTACAAGTTTGCGGGGAACGATGATATGGTCATTCGCATGGCGGCCCTGATCACCATCACCGTAATCGTCACCGCTGTTGTGCTCACTATCGGTTTGACTCTGTGGCGACGCCGGCAGTTACACCAAGTGCAGCGGGTGGCGGCACGTCCCCGGCTCATCGATGTGCCTGAACGCCCGACCGCCGGTGTCACCCTGCTTTTGACCGTCATTGCTGTGAGCGTGAGCCTGATCGTAGCGGCCTTGCTTGGCCGAACCGCGTTTTATGACAATCTGTTCGGGGGAGCATCGCCGTTCCTGGTCGGGCTGGTGGCCGGTGTGGTTGTGTCCGGGCTGTCGGGGATCGCGCTGGGTATCCCGGTGCTGCGGCTGCGCGGGGACTACCTCGCCATCGTGACGCTTGGGTTCGGCGAGATCATCCGTCTGCTGTTCAACAACCTGCGCGACTATACCGGCGGGCCGCAGGGGGTGCTGCAAATCCCGCGCCCGCTGCCCGAAGATGCGTCTGGCTCGGTGACTTACCTGATCATCGTGTACCTGGTCTTCCTGGGGGCGGGGCTGGTGGCGTTTTTCTCCAGCCGGTTGAAGAATTCCCGCACTGGGCGCGCCTGGGCCGCGATGAAGAGCGACGAGGACATCGCGCAGTCAATGGGCGTGAACCTGGTACAGTCCAAGCTGATGGCCTTTGCGATTGGCGCGACATTTGCGGGTGTCGGCGGCGTGTTGTTTGCTGCCCGCCAACGTAACATCTTCCCCAAAGACTTCAACCTGGAAGTGTCGATTGAGGTGCTCAGCCTCGTGATCATCGGCGGTATGGGCAGCATTCCCGGCGTGATTATGGGCGCTATCGCCTTGATCGGCGTGCCGGAAGTGCTGCGCGAGCTGTCGCAGTACCGCATTCTGGCGTTTGGCGCGCTGCTGGTGACGATGGTGATCATCCGGCCCGAAGGCTTGCTGCCTGCGCCATCACCGCAAATGCGCGCAAAAGCCCACGCGCTCGTTCATGGAGAAGCGCCACCAGACGATGATGAATCGCTACCGCGAGAGGATGACGAGTCATGAGCGAACAGACCCCCATTCTACAGGCGACCAATGTCACCAAGCGGTTTGGCGGCCTGGTGGCAGTCGGCGACCTGGACCTGACGATCATGCCACAGCAGATTGCCAGCGTTATCGGTCCCAACGGGGCGGGCAAGACCACGTTCTTCAACTGCATCAGCGGCTTTTATACCCCGGAAGAGGGTGAAATCCGCTTCATGGGGCATCCGATCCAGGGCTTGCGACCGGACCAGATCACCTCGCGCGGCATCGCGCGCACCTATCAGAATATTCATCTGTTCGCCGGAATGACCGTGCTCGAAAACGTGATGGTCGGCATCCATCCAAACCTGATGGCAACCCCGGTTGGATCGCTGATCCGCACGCCGCTCAACGTGCAGGAAGAAGATGCGGCGCTCAAAAAAGCCTACGAACTGCTGGAGTTTGTCGATCTGGCTGAGGTGGGCGACTGGCTGGCGACCAACCTGCCGTATGGGCAGCAGCGCCGCCTGGAAATTGCCCGCGCGCTCGCCAGCAATCCCCGGCTGCTGCTGCTGGACGAACCCACCGCCGGGATGAACCCGCAGGAAACCGAGCAGACGATGCACTTTATCCGCCGCCTGCGGGATAACCTGGACCTGACCGTTTTGCTCATTGAACACGATATGAGCCTGGTGATGAACATCTCCGAGCAGGTGACGGTGCTGGACTACGGACGCAAGATTTCCGAAGGCACGCCGGAACACGTCCAACGCGATCCGCAGGTGATCGAAGCGTACCTGGGGACGACGGCTGATGAAGTCGATATCGACCTGATGGCATCCTGACGAAAGTGAGCGAAGCATGGCGCTGCTAGAAGTTGAGAATCTACACACGTACTACGGCAAGATTCACGCGCTGAAGGGTATTTCGCTCACAGTGGAAGAGGGCGAAATCGTCACGCTGATCGGCGGGAATGGGGCCGGCAAGAGTACCACGCTGAATACGATCTGTGGGATTGTGCGCGCGGCGGAAGGGCGCGTCATGCTGGCCTACGAGGATATCACGCACCTGCCCGCACACACCATTGTCGAACGCGGAGTCGTGCAGTCCCCGGAAGGACGTAAGATTTTCCAGCGGTTGACTGTCGCCGAAAACCTGGAAATGGGCGCATACGCACGGCAAGATACGCACGGCATCGCGCGCGATCTCGAATTTGTGTTCCAGACGTTCCCGCGTTTAAAGGAACGCCAGCGGCAGTTCGGCGGCACACTCTCCGGTGGCGAACAGCAGATGCTCGCCATCGGGCGCGCGCTGATGGGCCGCCCGCGTGTGCTGCTGCTCGACGAACCGTCGATGGGGCTGGCTCCTCTGCTGGTGCGCGACATTTTCCGCATCGTGAAATACCTCAACGAACAAGGGACGACGATCCTGCTCGTGGAGCAGAACGCGCTGATGGCACTGGCGGTCGCAAACCGGGGGTATGTCTTGCAGACCGGGCGCATTATCCTCTCGGATGAGGCATCGGCGCTGCGTGAAAACGAAATGGTCCGCGCGGCCTATCTGGGCGAGCACTAACCTACACAGGAGTAAATTTCGGTGAAACGAGCAAGTTGGATCGGCCTTGTCATGCTGGCTGCCCTGCTGATCCTGGCGGCTGCGGCGTGCAGCTCCAGTCCCAAATCACGCGCGGACGACCTGATCGGATACATGCCCGCAGAAACAGAAACCAACCTGTGGGAACGCGATGATACGGCTAAACTGCTGGGCAGCACCGTGACCAGCAAAGGGCACGCGATCATGACCTACGAAGGTCCCGACGATGCGCTGGCTTATATCGTGGTTGAGGTATTCCCCACCGATGACGCTGCCGAAGTCGCAGTAGTGGACCGCGAGCGCCTGTGGTTGCTGCAAGGTATGGAACTCGACAGCGACCGCGCGCCGCGTTTCGCCACCGCAACAGTGGCGCAGGCTGGCCGGGTGCGTTATGCGCTGTTCCAAGAGGTCGATATCGTGGTTGAGATCAACGCCCTGAGCGAAGATGCGGAAAACCCGGTCAGTGATGAAGCCTTCGATGAACTGCTGACACTGGTCCGCGAGGCGCTCGCAAAAGTCGCGGGGTAACTGCCATCAGCAGCCAACAGGCTACATACATAAAGCACCGTAAACGGCGCTGGATGTGCGGGGCCGCAGCCAAAACCGGTCATGACACCACATACAGTCGGCGTTTGCCTTTTGCTAACTGCTAAAAGCT
>CAZMNL010000086.1:0-9747 GCA_964567525.1 uncultured Anaerolineaceae bacterium | reverse complement strand
GGTGCCGTGTTCGGCGAAATCATCCGCGCGGATGATTTCGCCGAACACGGCACCGCTGGGGTCGCCGGGGATCGGTTCGCCAACACGGCCCAGGGCCACGTAGGTCGCGCCTTCGGGGACCTGCACGGTCAGCTTGGCGTCGCCTTCAGGAACCGGTACTTCGGCCCAGTCGTCGGTGGCTTTCACGCCAACCACCACGCCAACCACACCGCGGTTGTAGGGGTAGAAAGCGCGCGGGCTGGGGTGCTGCACGTTGAAGAAGATGGTGCCGTCTTCCAGGATCTTCAGGCCGGTGATTTCCGCGCCCACTGGAACGGTGGCGAAGCGCTTGATCGAGCCATCTGCCGGGTCGAACACCCACAGCATGTTGTTTTCGTGTCTGCTGGTGTCCTCACCGATCCAGACGCGGCCCATCGGGTCCACATGCACGGCGTCGGGGTTGGCCATGGCGTTCACGTCGCAGGGGTTCGCTTCGTCTTCAACCGGCACGCCGATGATCAGGGGCTTGAGGTTGCTGATGTTGAAGTCAGCATCCAGGGCAGCCTGGTAGACGATACCGCAATTGTTCTGCGACAGCATGACGTCGCCTTCTTCGTCCGACATGCTCTTGTTGATTTCGCTCATGGCGAGGTAGACGTAGCCGTTGGCCTCGTCAATGGCGACGCCTTCCATCTTGCGCCATTCCGCGGTCGCGCCGACGGACATCGCGTAAGCCTGGGTTTCGATGAACGGAGCTGCGGGGTGATCCAGCGAGATCGGGAAGACACCGCTGCCGTCCTGCGCAGAGGTGAGGTCGGGGGCCGCAGCGAAAACGATTGCCGCCAGCACAACGAGGGAAACGAATAGTTTTGTCAATTTCATTGTTTTCTCCCAGTTCTATACATGTGACACGAGCGTACTTGTGATGCGTGGAGATGATGACGTCCCTTAGTAAAACTTGAGTTAAGGGAGATACAAAGGAAATGAACAATTGCATTAATCTTGTTTGATTGTTTACGCAGGTTGTTTAACTTGGCGCATGGGTTGTCGAATCTGGCGGTTAATTGCTGTTAAAACCTGTCAAGTTATGCATCTATTCCTGACTATCTCATATAGCCGTTGGGAATCAAGAGAGAATTTCATGAACAGGTAGTTTTGTGATGATACACACGAGGAAGTCCTCCAAGAACCGATCGTATCGCGATGTGCCCCTCATCTGCGAACGATTCATGCCCCTGTGGAGTTACTTGAGCCAGGGCACTCACAAGCGCCCCGGACCGCAACACGATCCGGGGCGCTGTTTGATGCTCTCAACGGCCAATACGAAGGGTTATCCGGCTTTGTCAGCACTTCAGATGATGGGCGCGGGCGGCCCGTGCTACACGCCTCACGCGGTATTCGCGGGAGGCTGGGCGATGGCGGCGGGCTGCTGGTTGGCCCATGCCTCGGTCAGCCGGTCGAGGATGACGGCCAGTGCGACAATTGAGAAACCCGCCTCCAGACCACGTCCCAATTGATTTTCTGCAAGCGCTGAAACCACCTCAAAGCCCAGGCCGCTACCACCTACCAGCCCGGCTACCACCACCATCGCCAGCACCATCATGACCGCCTGGTTGATCCCCATCATGACGGAAGGCAGCGCCAGTGGAAGTTGTACTTTGTGGAGCATCTGCCAGCGTGATGATCCAAACGAACGAGCAGCCTCGATAACCGTTTGATCCACCTGTTGGATGCCGAGGCTGGTCAGGCGTATGATTGGGGGCAGCGCATACAGGATCGAGGCGATCACGCCTGGCACGCGACCCAGGTTAAACAGCATAATCATAGGAATCAGGTAAATGAACGTTGGGGTGGTTTGCAGGGCATCCAACAGGGGCCGCAGCAGTTGTTCCACCAGTTTCGACCGGGCAGTCAGCACGCCAAGCGGTAACCCGATGAGTACCGTCAGTGCGACGGCCACGATGACCTGACTCAAGGTATCCATCGCCTGGGGCCACATGCCCAGCGCGCCGATGAATAACCATCCGGCAACCGAGATGATGCCCAATCGCCAGCTTGACCACAGGAAAGCCAGTGACGCAACCAGCAGAATCAGCGAAGGCCAGGCCAACCGGACTTGCAGCAGATCGCGCAGTGGCAACAGCAGGTTGATCGTCAGAAAATCGCTCAGCGGCCCGGTCCCAAAGGGCGTTCCCTCAATCTCATAGAGATTAATCTGCGCCCACTTCACGGCCTCATCAATCGGCTGGCGAATTGACCATTGCCAAGCCTGCGGAAAACCGGTCATGCCGGCCTGGGTCAATGCGCCGTAGGCGGCGATCAGAAACACCGCGCAGGCGATCCAGTAAAAATAGGTGCGAACAAAGGGCGGGGGAGGCACCGACATCTGAATCCGTTGGAACAGTTCACGATCCCACTCACTATAGCGCGTTGTCACCAGGCGTGTGAGCCACAAACGCTCATGTTTCTGGGACTCGGCCTGTTTGATCAAGGCCCCACTTAACCGATCCAGCAGAATCGCCATGCTGACGATAGCCAGTCCTGCTTCCATAGCCATACCGACACGCAGGCGGCGCAGCGCAAGCAGGACTTCGCGGCCCAGACCATCGGCACCGATCAACGCACAGATGACCACCATACTCAGGGCCATCATGATCGTCTGGTTCACACCTGTCATGATGGAAGGCAGCGCCAGTGGAATCTGGACTTTACGGAACAACTGGCCGCGCGTTGAACCAAAGGCGATGGCGGCTTCGATGGTTTCCTGCGGAACCTGCCGCATCCCAAGCGCGGTCAAGCGGGCGGCGGGCGGCATCGCGTAAACGACGGTCGCCAGCAGACTGGGCACGCCTGCTACACCAAAAAGCAGCAAGGCCGGGATCAAATAAACAAACGTGGGCAAGGTCTGCATGGCATCCAGCAGCGGGCGTATGGCGGCGTCTGCACGACGGTTCAGCGCCATGACAATCCCCAACGGAATCCCGATCAGCAGCGAGAAGCTCACCGCCACCAGGATCAGGGCCAGGGTTTGCATACTTTTTTCCCACAAGCCGAACAGGCCCATGCTGAACAGACATAACACGCTGATCGCGGCAGTTTTCAGATCGGCGGTGCGCGCGGCAAACAGGAATACGGCCAGCATGATGACCTGGGCAGGAAGCGTGAGAAGACCGCTTTCCAGTGTGTCAAGCAGGCTGTCAAGCGTTGCGCTGAGTGGAACCAAAAACTGGGTGAATAGTGGATGGTGGCTGCGGTTTGAAATCAACCACACCTGCAAATCATCTACCGGGGCGCGCAGCCCGATATTGATATGCTCAGGGAACATGGGCGAGACAGAGCGCAAGAACAACATGCCCATGCTGATAAACAGAATCAGGAACCAATGGCGCGTTTTCACAGGCGTCATTCTACCATAGACATGAGGACGGTCTGACGATCGATCTGACCAACGGGATGCTGGTGATCATCCAGGACCACGATCGGGTGTTCACATGCCAACGACAGGGAAATCAAGTCTTCCAGCGTAGTGTGGGGCGAACATGCATAAGGATAATGAACGCTATTTTGGAAAGGCTGCATGATACTGCGCGCAGTCAGCACTTTGGCGCGTGGAATGTCACGAGTGAACGCGCGCACGTAGTCGTCGGATGGTCGAGTCACAATCTTTTCAGGAGTGCCCGACTGCACAATCTGACCGTCCTTCATAATTGCAATACGATTACCAAGCTTAACAGCTTCGTTGAAGTCATGCGTGATGAAGATCACGGTTTTGCGCATTAAGGCTTGCAAACGCAGAAGCTCGTCTTGCATCTCGCGACGAATCAGCGGGTCCAGGGCGCTAAAGGGTTCATCAAACAGCAGAATTTCCGGATCGACGGCAATTGCGCGTGCCAGTCCGACCCGTTGCTGCATTCCGCCACTGAGTTCATGTGGGTAGTGCTGTTCCCACCCTTGCAAGCCGACCAGTTCGAGCATTTCGTGGGCGCGTTTGAGACGTTCTTTTTTCTTGACGCGTTGGACTTCCAGCCCATATGCTACGTTATCGATCACGCGGCGATGGGGAAACAGACCAAACTGCTGAAACACCATGCTCATGTGATGTAACCGCAGTTGGCGGACTTCGGCGCGGTTCATCGTTAGCACATCGTGCCCATTGATGATCACTTGGCCACTGGTCGGCTCAATCAAGCGAATCAAGCAGCGCACAAGCGTTGATTTACCACTGCCAGATAAGCCCATGACCACGAATATTTCGCCTTCGTCCACGTCAAAACTGACATCTTTGACAGCAACGATGTGTCCGGCTCTTTGAAGCGGTGCGTTTTGTTTGTCTTGCGCCTTCAGGAACGATTTGGCCCTGGGGCCAAAGATTTTCCATACGTGGCGGCAGGCGATTTTAGCCATGCTTCCCTCCAGTAACGCATCGATTCTACCGTATGCCCGGATATATGCTAAAAAGTTTTTAACTGGTACACTGGGCGCGTGCCAATGGTCAAACAAGAAACGTTGTGACCTCTTGCGCTTGTATAGTCGAGTAGCGTCATAATCATATGCTGAGGAGAAGGAAAATGAAGAAAGTGTTTCTGTCGGTTCTGGTGTTCGCGGTGCTTCTGCTGAGTGCTGTGACACCGGGTTTGGCCCGCAAGGATACGATCATTCTGGTCGAAAACCCGTGGACGGCGTCGTCATTGAATGTCAATGTGGCGCGCTGGATTTTGGAAGAGGAAATGGGCTACAAAGTGGACATCATCCTGTTGGACGAGAGTGTCCAGTGGGCGCCTATTGGCGCGGGTGATGCTCATGCCAGCCTGGAAGTCTGGCCTTCTGGTCATCAAGCTAACGTTGAACAGTATATTAAACGTTTAGGTGTTGTAGTGGATGGTGGTCCTCTGGGGCCTATCGGCAAAATCGGTTGGTATATTCCGTCCTATATGCTTGAGGATTACCCGGAACTGGCAACCTGGGAAGGGCTTGCCAACAAAGATATCGCCGCCCTTTTTTCCACAGCCGAAACGGGAAAGAAGGGGCGTTTTCTGGCGGGCGCGCCGGGTTGGACGCAATATGACGAACAGATCATTGCTAACCTGGGGCTAAACCTGGAAGTTGTCTATGCAGGCTCCGAAGAAGCTATGCTGGCGGCGGTAGAAGCAGCATATCGCCGCCAGAACCCAATCCTGTTCTATTTCTGGACGCCCCATTCAATCCATGCTGAATACGATCTGGTGGAGGTGGCGCTACCGGAGTATACCGACGAGTGTTACGACGGCGTGGCAGAGGGCGAGAAATCAAACGTGGCCTGCGATTACCCGGCAGACGTTTTGTTCAAAATCTTTTGGGGAGGGCTAGAAGAAGCATACCCGGAAGTGTTCACTTTCCTGAGCAATATGCATTATACCACCGAGGATCAGATATCGATGGTGGCCGCAGTTGATCTGGATGGTCTGACTCCTGAAGAAGCGGCCAAAGCCTGGATCGAAGACCATGAGGAGGTCTGGCGCACCTGGCTGCCTGAATCGCAATAGCACGCGGAATGTGTCAAGCGGTTTGAATAACTCGCGACGAAAAATTACGTATCTGTTCGGGGGGGGGAATACTCAGCCTTAATGCTATGATCCGGACATGAAAAACACACGACCTCCCCCCACTTGAACTCCCAATTTCTGTCGAAGACTGGGCACGCACGCGGGTCAGCATGCAGATGATCGTGGTAAGTTTGGGCCAGCCGCACGCTGGAAGATCGCGGTGTTGCGGGGCCACGCACAACCCTTTACGACCCGACCGACCCGCTCACCGCCGCCAGCCTGCGTGACCACGCCCACGTGAGTCTCGCACCCGACGGCAGCGTGACGATCACGCGGCCCAGCCGCCAGCGCCAGACCCGCTACGCGCGCCCATCGGCGACCACCCGCGCACATCTGGACACGCTGGTCAACGGGCGCTACTGGCCCACGCGCCACCACGCCGCCCACACGACCCGCGTTTCCAGCCAGGAGACGCACACGCCTAACCGCATCCACCAGGCGCACATAGCGCGCATGACGGCGCAAATCGCCAATCTCTAGCGCGCCTTCACGGTGCTCGACCTGCTCGACGCCACCGGCGAAACCGCCGATGAAGTCAACATACACTACGACGACGCGGGCACGGTCAAGATCGAACTCGCCCCGGTCCACGTGCCGCAGTCCGACGCCCCCGACGCCATCGCGCGCGAACTGGCCGACCTGCTGCGCAACGCCGCCGGGGATGATCCCACCGCGCGCGAGATCATCGACCGCGCCCGCTTCGCCTATGCGCCCTGGGGCGGCGTGACGATCTCGATCCGCTAGCTGTACC
The DNA here is from genome assembly GCA_964567525.1 of uncultured Anaerolineaceae bacterium. Classification (GTDB taxonomy): domain Bacteria; phylum Chloroflexota; class Anaerolineae; order Aggregatilineales; family Aggregatilineaceae; genus CAYRNY01. Next base: position 3,435 of record CAZMNL010000086.1, on the reverse strand, counting down.
ACCAGCATCACCCCACGCCCCGCCACGTGCGGGGCTTTTTCGTGCTGCACGCGCATGTGTATATCGTCTCACGGATGACCGGCGGATCACCTCATCCCAGGACGCGCCACCCCGCGTATCATGTGCTCAACGTTCAGACGCGCACACCGCGCGCCAGACCACCAATAAGGAGCACCAATGGACCCCGAATACATGACGCACATCGAGCAGGCCCAGGCGCTGGCCGTGACCTTCGTGATCAACAACAGCGGCCAGTGGGACGAGACCACCAGCCGCATGCACTGCTGCGACGCGATCTACCGCGACCCGCACTATATCGAGCGGCGCATTCGCAAATGGGCCGGCACCATCGCCGAAGCCTACCGGCTGGCGTGTGACGCCGGGCGCGCGCTGTAACACGCCACCCCACACCATCATCCAGCCCCGCCGCGCGCGGGGCTTTTTTGTGTTTGGGCCTACCCAGCCTCGTGTGCGCCCGTGTTATTACCGGCAACAACGCCAGCATCCAGACATCGGCAGTGTCGCAATTATGCCGCGCGACTACTCACTTTGTTTTACTGTGCTCATCTGGTTTCGCAGCGGTTCGAGCAGCGATGTGAATTCCATCGGTACTATGTATTTGGTCGACGCTCCATCACCAATTTGCTTGAGCGTTTCCAGATATTGCAAGCTCATTGTGTTGGAATCAACATTGCGGGCCGTAGCATGTATCTGTTCCAGTCCCTGTGCATAACCTTCCGCGCGTAGTATGCGGGCCTGACGCTCGCCTTCTGCTTCCAGAATTTGAGCCTCGCGTTCACCTTCCGCATTCAATATGCGGGCCTGCCTGCTCCCCTCAGCACGTTTGATGGCCGCCTCGCGTTCGCCGTCGGCTTCCGTTACAGTCGCACGCCGATGACGCTCAGCCGACATCTGACGGCTCATGGCCTCCTGAATCTCACGCGGGGGGATAATTTCGCGAATTTCTACGGCAGTGACCTTGATTCCCCACCGGTTCGTTACGTCATCCAGTTTTTCTTGCAACATGTCATTCAGTTGATCGCGCTTCGATAGGACATCATCCAGGTACATGTCACCGACCAGCGCTCGCAGAGTCGTAATCGCGATCCCGCGGGAAGCTCCCCGGAAATCCTCGACTTCGAGCACGCTGTTGATGGCCGTTATAACCTTCATGTACACCAGGAAATCAATTGAAAGCTGGGCATTATCCTCGGTGATGCAGGTCTGTGGTTCCACATCAAAATAGACCTCACGCAAATCCACGCGTACAGCCACGTCTACGAAGGGGATCAGGAGCAGAAACCCTGGGCCACGCTCGCCCCGGGAACGCCCAAATCGAAAGATTACCAGGCGTTCGTATTCCTTCACGATTCGAATGGACAGTCGGGCGAGTCCAAGTAGCAATGCCAGGACTGCGATTAGCGCAATAATGGTTCCTAAGGTCATGACAATTCCCTTTCATCTTCGATAACCGGTTCAACGATAAGTGTCAGGCCGTCTATGCCAACGATCCTTACCGTTTTCCCAGCTTCGATTTCTTGTTCTTCTGTGGTACGGGCGAACCAGGCCTGCCCCTGAAACCACACCCGGCCTTGCGGATTCAAGTCCTGGCGGACCTGGGCAGTTTCCCCGATATAATGTTCTTGACCGGTTTGGACCGGGGCAAATCGAGCGCGAATGACTTGTCCGATGACGAGAAAGAAGAAGGCTGCAAGGGCGATCACGGTTACACCCAACAGCCAGAGACTGACACGCAGGTCCGGTCGCACCGGAGAAGCGGTCTCCAGTGGCCGAAACAGGATTAAGCCCCCCAGTGCAAAGGCAACCAGACCGCCGATGGCAAGTACACCAGTGCCGTCAGTCTGAAGCTCGGCGATTAACAGAATGGCTGCCAGACCAATCAGGGCTGCGCCAGCCCAGTTGGTGGGTAGATTTCCCAACGCGAAAAACGCCAGGATGAGTGAAATGACACCGGTGATACCTGGTACTAATGCGCCTGGGCTGTAGAGTTCTGCGATGATGCCAATGCTGCCGACAGAGAGCAATATAAACGCAATATTGGGGTCTGAAATGGTGTGGAGCAAACGTTCGGCAAAATTCATCGATACGCGGCGTCGCGGTGCGGTACTGACCTGTAACTCAACTGGGCCTGCGACTGTCTCAACTGTTCTACCATCCAGTTGTTGGAGCAGATCATCCAAAGAAGGCACGACCAAATCAATCACGTTCAACTCTAGGGCTTCCTGGGCGGTGACAGAGACGCTCTCCCGGACGGCGCGTTCCACCCACTCAGTATTACGGTTTCGCCGCTCTGCCAATGAGCGTATGGTGGCTGCGGCGTCATTGACTACTTTTTTAGTTGTCGTATCGTCGGTGTTGCCACCCAATCCGACGGGGCTGGCAGCTCCGGTATTTGTTCCTGGCGACATGGCTGCAACATGGCTGGCAACCAGGATAAACAATCCAGCAGAGGCTGCTCGCGACCCTGACGGTGACACGTAAGTTGCAACCGGAACGGGTGACCCCAAGATCGCCTGAATCATCTCGCGCATGGAACTGTCCAGCCCACCAGGTGTATCGAGTTCAAGGACCAGGAGACTGGCATCTGCTGCTTCAGCTTCATCGAGCACACGCCCTAAATAGTTCGCTGCTGGCGGATTGATGATGCCACGAATTTCAGCGATGTAGACAACCCCTGGCTCGTTTTGGGCATGTAGCACACTTGCGAACATCAGACTCAGCAGCCCAAACACCCACGCTAAAACAGACAATTTTGAGCGTAATGACATCAGTCTCTACCTTGGCTACCTACATCGGACAGTGTGAGATTGGTTTGAGGTCCGATTAGTAAGGTTTTACGACTAAGTGACTTGCTTTGACAACCAAACGCTTGCTCGAAGTTGGTATATTGAGGAGACATTAATAGGTTTAAGCTCATCCCAGCATGCATGTGCTTATCCGCTCACGGATGACTGGCGGATCACAATCTGTTTGTCAAAAACATCGATGGTTTGTATGATACCTTCACAGCAGCCTCAAATAATGTGGAATATCCCGTATCTTATCTGGTGGACTTCAGTCAAGACCTTCAGCAACCCATTCCACGTCCCTTCTACTGCACTTGGTATGACGCTGCCCCTTACAATAACGGAAAGGATTGGACCTTTTTTGCTGCTCACGACTGGCATTTCCCTCTGTGTCAAAATGGATAGCACACGCGCAAATTTCGGCGGGAGGAATGTTTTGGGTTTTGGCGGCGTGCAGCAACCAGGTATACCCGGCACAAAGACCAGCTTATCCAGCGCGAGCGTCTCGCCCTGCTTGATAGCAGGCACATCCCGCCGTGCATGACCCTATGAACCATTATAAGCCTGAACTTCCCGTAGACATTTGACAATTTTGCCTGTTTGACGCTACATTAAGGCGTCAATGATA
>CAZMNL010000085.1:0-9819 GCA_964567525.1 uncultured Anaerolineaceae bacterium | reverse complement strand
GTGAGTTCGCAGAGCTTGACGCGATCCTCGCGGTGGTGATTGGCGGTACAGCCCTGAGCGGCGGGCGCTTCAGCCTGGTGTTGAGCGCCGTAGGAGCCTTGATCATCCAAAGCCTGCTGGTCGGTCTGTACGTCAGCGATCTGCACCCGACGGCGAACCTGGTCGTCAAGGCCCTGGTGGTTTTACTGGTCCTGCTGCTTCAGTCCAACGAATTCAGGTACTATGTTTCGCGGCTGTTCAGCACGAAAGCCCTTTCACGACTGATCGGGAGCAAGGCGTCCACGACCACCCACTGATACAGCTTACGAAATCGCCGGTTGACCGTTGCCGAGCCTGCCCCCTGCTGCACAAACCCGGCAGGCCATAATCACGCGAAAGGAGACGTGGCTTCCCCCACCCGTTAAAGCAGGTGGTTTTCGCCGCATAAATTTCGATGAAATCACGATTCTTCCCCCTGATAGTAACTTTTATCGTGTTCATTTTGCTTTACGCATTCTGCTATTCGCACTTTTCCAGCTTTGGCACCATGCGGGTGGTGTGTAACCTGCTGAGGAACAACGCCTACCTGGGGATTCCAGCGGTGGGTGTGACCTTTGTGATCCTGTCGGGCGGGATCGACCTATCCCCCGGAGCCGTGATCGCCTTTACCGGGGTCTTCTGCGCCCTGATGATTGAGCGTCACGACATGGACCCCCGGCTGACCTTCGCCATCATTCTGAGCATCGGGACGCTCTTTGGCACGATGATCGGTATTTTCATTTACTACTTCAAGATTCCCTCCTTCATCGCTACCCTGTCCGGTATGTTCCTGGCACGCGGCGGCGCGTATGTCCTGACCACCGATTCGATCAGCATTCGCCACCCGTTTTATACTGACGTGTCGAAAATAGTGTATATCTTCCCCGATGGTGGGCGGTTTACCTTCGCGGCGGGGGCTTTTGTGGCGGTCGTCATCCTGGGTATCTTCCTGGCACACTTTACGCGCTTCGGGCGCAATGTCTACGCGATGGGCGGCAATGAAACCGGGGCGCTGCTGCTGGGCGTTCCGATTGGCCGTACTACCATCGGCATTTACGCGCTGAGCAGTTTCCTGGCGACCTTTGCGGGCATTGTGCTGTCCCTGTCCAAACGGTCAGGTGACGCAACCATTGCCGTCGGCGCGGAACTGGACATCATCGCGGCGGTCGTGATTGGCGGGACACTTCTGACCGGCGGCGTCGGGTATGTGATCGGTACGTTTATCGGGGTGCTGCTGCCCGGCGTGATTCAGACGTACCTGACTCTGGATGGCTCGCTGACCCCCTGGTGGATCAAAATCATCATTGGCGCTTTGTTGTTCATGTTTATCGGTCTGCAAAAACTCTTGAGCAGTCGCACTAACATCCTGCAACCTTTACAATTCCCTCGCAGGACGAGGCTCAAGGCGGAAACGTAGCGGCCATCTGAAAAATCCCCATCCCAACGCGGTCTGCGGTCGCGTCGGGATGGGGACCAATCAAAGACCAGGCCCGAATAGGATTTGATCATGTACAAGTTGTTGCAGCGACCTGGGCTGGGCGTAAAGCTGAATATCTACGTGTTATTTATCCTGAGTATTTTTCTTGTCAGTATTGTTTTTCTTTTAAACCGCAATACGCAAAATCTGACCGAGCAAGTCGGCAGTGAACGCATGACCGAAGAAGTGAATATCCTCCAAAATCGCCTGGCGGAAATCCAAGATAAGCTGGTGGTGGATATCAACTTTCTGGCAACCAACGTTCACTTTTTTCAGGCCGTAGGCCGCCGGAGCGCCGGGGATGTAGCGGAAATCATCAACCCGGCGACGGTGTCTCTTAAACTGGATGACATCACCGTCGTCGATGGGGACGGCAACCGCCTGATCGATACGGCGTTGGATCAAGCGGATTTTACAGAAGAAGATAACCTGTTGGCTGTGGGGCTTGGCGGGACGGAAACCATCGCGCTGCTGATCGAGGGGCGTGGGGACCAGACGCGCATCAGTATCGCGGTGGTGGCCCCGGTCCTCAGCCAGACCGGCAACCGCCTGGGCGCGATCCTGATGCGCCGCCGCGTTGATGACCCATTTCTGGATCATCTCACGTTTGGGCGCGCGGCTGTTCACCTGGGCATGATCTATGATGATCAGATTGTCGCCCGTACCACGCTGAATCCGTCCGATCAGCCCTCGTCAAACGATTTGCTCGCCAATAATATCAGCATTAACCATGCCTCACTCATCGCTGCCCAGGCCGGGCAAACCATCGTTCTTGATAACCTGATATCCGGGGAAAACGGCGTGCCTCACGCTATGGCGTATGTGCCTATCCAGGTCGGAACACAATCATCACCGGTGGTGGTGGCGATCCTGGTCGAGCTGGAGCAAATCCACGCCTTCCAAAACCGGACGCTCAACAACACCGTTTTTATCTTCACCTTCCTGACCCTGCTGACTATTTCGGTGATCTACGCCGCGATTCATTACACGACGATACGCCCCCTGAACGCGCTCCGCAGCATTGCGTATACCATGACCAGCGGCCAGTATGATCAGCGCGCGCCGGTGAAGTCAAAAGATGAAGTCGGCCAGCTTGCCGCCGCATTTAACGAAATGGCGAATGCCATCGAGCAGCGCGAAACCAGCCTGAAGGAAGCCCGCGAACGCGCCGAACAAGCCGACCGCGTCAAGTCAATGTTCCTGGCGAGTATGTCGCACGAACTGCGCACCCCGCTCAACGCGATCATCAACCTGGCGAAATTTGTGGGGGTTGGCATGTATGGCGACATCAATGAGGAGCAGAAAGAAACCCTCTATAAGGTCGAAGTGAGCGGTAAACACCTGCTCAACCTGATTAATGACGTATTGGATATTTCTAAAATCGAAGCCGGATCGCTCGAACTGTTCATCGAAGAGGGCCTGGAAATTGACGAGATCATCCGGCTGACCGTCGAGACGGCACGCGGATTGCTGCTGGAAAAACCCGTCACCATTGAGTATATTATCGAGTCCGAACTGCCGAAGCTGACCGGCGACGCACAGCGTATCCGGCAGATTGTGCTGAATCTGCTCTCGAATGCGTGCAAGTTCACCGAACAGGGTGAAATCATGGTGCGTGCCACGTGCCGGGACGACTACGTGATCATTTCGGTGCAGGATACGGGTCCCGGCATTGCCCCCGACGACCACGACGCTATTTTTGAGGTCTTCCGGCAGGCAAAATCGGGCGTGCGGAAAGCGGAAGGGACCGGGTTGGGGCTGCCCATCTCGCGGCGACTGGCCGAGGCTCACGATGGGCGCTTATGGGTCGAAAGCATCCTGGGAGAGGGCGCTACCTTTTATGCAGCTTTGCCGGTACAATCGAAGCTTGCACCGACCCTCTAAAAAGTATTAAGGTTGATCCACAGAAATAATTACCCATTTTGATGGTTCGATCCCTGACAGTGTTTGTGTGTCCCCTTTCCTTAGGGAAGGGGGGACGTGGCCCTAGGCCACGCGGGGATGGGGTAATTATTTTCATGGCATAGCCTAAGGACTGCTCTCCTATGTCTGACCAGGTAATTCTCTATTTTGAGGATGACGCCCTGAGCCGCGAGGTCATGCAGACTTGTTTGACACGCGGGATGGGTTATCGTAACGTATGGATTTTTGAAGACAGTACGGATTTCGAAAATCGGCTCAACAGCATCGGCATGAAACCGGATGTGATCTTCCTGGATATTCACATCGAACCCCTGAACGGGTTTGAGATGCTCACCTTAATTCGCCAAAGCGAAGCCTACCAATCAACGAAGGTTGTCGCGCTCACGGCCAGCGTCATGAATGAAGAAGTGAAGACGCTGAGAGAAGCGGGGTTTGATGGTGTCATCGCTAAACCGTTGGACTACGACGCGTTTCCTGGTGTATTGAAACAGATTTTACGTGGCGAACAGGTCTGGCACATCAAGTGAGGGAGTTACGCAGTTGACCGTTTTCGGTTTAGAGTGATTGGATGCAGGTAAAAGGAACCACTCGTGACGAATCTTCACGCCTTGATCATTGATGATGACGCATACAGCATTCATGTTATGGAACGACTGCTCGATCAGGAGAATATCTCGTATACGGCCATCGCTGACCCGACCTGTGTCGAACAGACGTTAGCCACCCTCGATACAGTCAATATCGTATTCCTCGACCTGGAAATGCCGAAACTGGACGGTTATGAGGTGCTGGCAATTCTGAAAAACCACATTGACGCTAAAGTGCCCATTGTGGCCTGCACGGTACATACCGCCGAAATGGGCAATACGCGCCGCCAGGGATTTTTCAGCTTCGTGGCAAAACCGCTGGATCATGATCGATTTTCCGATCAACTCAATCGCATCTTGAACGGCATCCCCGTGTGGGAAGCGCGCTAAGGGGCCTATGTACCCATCGCCGCCGCGTCTTCTGCCTCTTCACGCCTGCCATTCGCGGTCGTGCGCGCCCTGCTGCTGATCGACGAGCAGGTCCGCCAGCGAGAGTTTGCCCGGCGCCGCCAGGCTGTCTTCCAACCGCTGGCGGACCGCGTCGCGCTCGTCCGGCGTGAGCAGCGTCATCAGCCGCGCGTTATCTGGCGCAGCAGCGGGCACAGAGTCACGTTTGGTTTTTGAGGATGAATTCTCCCAACGCCATGCAGTTTGGTATCGCCATGACTCGACCGAACCGCCGGATGCGGACCCGCATGTCCGGTGGTGTGCGCAATTCCTGTGGTCATTAGTCATTAATGAACCTCCCCGTAGCAAGCTACGGGGTATGAGACCCTCTTTATGAATCAATCACCTGCGGCGGCACGCTTTGATGCTGCTGATCTGTTTGACGTTTGTCGTTACCCCGCTGGCTTCGGCGCAGGATGGGATCGCGTCCCCGATCCCGTACCCCGATCCCCCTGACCTGGGCATTGGTGGCGGTGAAGTCGTCCGGATGCCGATTGATCAGATTGTGACCTACAAGGCGCTGCCCGAATACCACCAGCCGGAGTGGATGGACGCGCTGGTTGAAGCAGGCGAACTGCCGCCCGTCGAAGAACGCCTGCCCAAAGAGCCACAGGTTTACCTGAATGCGGGCCTGAAAGACGGCGTTGGCGTTTACGGTGATGTGTGGCGCGGTTTCTCGGCTTGCCCCACTGCCGGTTACAACGATATGGCCGGTACGACGATGGGCTGGTTCGGTATCGAATCCTACACCTCGCGTTACCAGGGTCTGATCAAGATCGGACCGCTGTTCCGCGCAGACCAGGATATCGAGCCGTTCCCCAACCTCGCCAAGAGTTGGGAATGGTCGGAAGACGGCAAGCAGCTTACCATGCACCTGATTGAAGGCGCGAAATGGTCGGACGGAATGCCGTTCACTGCCGATGACGTGATGTTCACCTGGGAAGGCTATGTGCTGGACAACAACGTGAACTCCCCGCGTCATCTGGACGCCTGGACCTGGAACGGTGAGCCGACCACACTCGAAAAAGTGGACGACTACACCCTGCTCTTTACGTTCCCGGTCGAAAAACCGCTGGACTTCTGGTATCTGCTGGCCGAAGACGTTTTCCACGTCATGCCCGCTCACCAGCTCAAGCCTTTCCACCCGTTGTGGAGCGAGGCCGATCCCGCCCCGACCTATGTGGACTTCGCCAATGCGCTGGCTCCGCAAGACCTGCCAATGGTGACGATGGGTCCCTGGGTCATCACCGAATACATTACCGACGAACTGATGATCATGCGCCGCAACCCGTACTACTGGAAAGTCGACGAAGCCGGGAATCAACTTCCCTAGCACGTTTGTTGGGCTGATCCAGGAAATAAATCACCCAAATGCGTTGGCCTTTGCTCCCTTTCCCTGAGGGAAGGGGTTGTGGGGGATGGGGTAATTATTTTCTTGGCGTAGCCTTGAGGCGATGGTTCAGTCGCAAGAAGACGATGCATCCTTCATGGTTACCTGGGGGCCGGAAACGCTCGGCTACTTTGTCGCGTTTAACTTCTCGCTGGAACTTGGTATCGAAAACGAACGGGATACCGCTGTGCGTATGCTGTTCCGCGACGAGAACTTCCGCAAGGCGTTGAGCTATGCGACCGACCGTGACGGCATTGCCCAGTCGATCATGCGCGGGCCGTTCCTGCGCGGATGGGCTGGCGGCATCTACCCCGGCGCACCGGGATTCGATAAGGAATCGGTGGTTTACTATCCGTTTGACGTGGCCTCGGCCAATATGCTGCTCGATGAGATGGGACTGGTAGACGGCGACGGCAACGGCGTGCGCGAATTTGCCGATGGTCCGATGGCGGGCGAAGATATCGTCATCCTGCTGACGGCCAACCAGGATCAGGCTGAGGCGGTCAGCATTGCCGAAGCAATGGTGAACCTGTACGGTGACCTTGGACTCCAGATCAATTTCCGTCCCACAGACTCGGCAACCCAGACCAACCGCGAAGAAGCTGGCACCTGGGAAATGCACGTGTGGCGCGGCGGCCAGGAAATGGCCCTGCCGTTCAAGGATATCACCCTGCTGGCTCCGATCACGGATAACTACCGTTACAATCGCGTAGCCCCCGTCCAGGAACGCACCATGATGGATGTCGAAAAGCAGATGGCCGACATCGTAACCGAATATCGCCTGACCTTCGATCCCGAAGGCCGTGCCGCCCTGCTGAACGAATACATCAATATCTACACGGAAAGCGCCTACTCGGTGGGTGTCTTCGTCGGTCGTTATGGCCTCGGCGTGGCGAAACGCAGTATGAACGTGCCGGACGGCACGCCTGTGTTCATGTACCAGTGGGTGGCAGACGCGATCCTGCTGGATACGATGTGGACACCGGTCGATCAGCAAAAGGAACAGGTCCGCCCGAACGCTATTCCGGTTTACGGCGACTAGCCTTTCGTACTCCTTAGACGGGGTTGGAGGAGCCATCCTCCAACCCTTGATCTGATCGAAAAATATTGCACGCACGGCACAAACTGGAATCCGGGGCACCACGCCTATATCCTGAAGGAATACCAGCGCCGCGAGCATGATTGGCGCGACGACATTCACCAGTGGTTCGAGCAGGACACCATCGAGTTAGAGCGCGGGCATGAATACGCCGCATATATCATGCACGCGATGGAAGGTGGCACGCCGTTCCAGTTCAACGGTAATGTCCCCAATACCAACCTGATCTCGAATCTGCCAGCAGAGGCCTGTGTGGAAGTACCGGTATGGGCATCGCGCAAGGGTTTGGAACCGGTCGCGGTCGGCGCGCTGCCGCCACAGGTGGCCCCGCTGAGCAGTCTGCTATCTCAAATCGAGGAACTGGCGGTCGAAGCAGTCCTGACCGGTGACCGGCGGCTGATTTATCAGGCCGTTGCTTATTCGCCCCTGTCAGCGGCGGTCCTATCGCTGGCTGAGATTCAGCAGATGGTAGACGACTTGTGTAAGGTCAATGCACAGCATATATCAGAGTGAGCGTTGTTGGGCTTGATCCGATTTAGTACAGCGAAAACAGGGGGAGATTTTCACTAAATCGGGGAGATGACGATAACCACGCCATACACCGAAGAATTCAACCAACATGCCGCGCGCCGGTCCCCGGTTCCGCGCGGCAGCGGTCCTCATGGGGCATACAAGGCGCTGGCGGGACGGGGAACATGCTCCCACCTGCGCCGATTGTCTACTCCGCTCTCAAGGGTAGCGTGGGAAGGGGGCGACTTATTCCGTGCGTTCCATGGCAATCAACGTCTCGTAGTCTTCCAGCGTACCGCCATCCAGACAACACTCGATGATCGCACGCCCTAACGGATTCAGATCGGGTTCGAGAAAGGCCGGTAGATTCTTGCGGAAGAAGGAATACAGAATTTCCGCACCTCGGTCGTAAGCTTCGTCACCCACTTCGGGTTGCAGATTAACCTGCAAGAACCAACTGCCTACCGTCCGGCCTTCGACATTCAACTGGCGGACGGTATAGCCCAACAATGGACACCGGGCCGGACGGAGCTGGTCGGCTCTGAACCGGGCACTGCCCCGACGAGCCAGGTATTCACGGGCAACCCATTGTGCCATGAAGCCCACTTTCCATGCGCCAACATGCTGGTTGGGGCACAGAATATGCCGGGTGCGCGTGTACGAATTGAACTGTTGGAGCAGAATATTAGCTTGCGGTACACGGCGACCGACCGCAAACGGCCAGTATGAACCGACCCCCTCGCTGTTCATACCTTTCGCATCGAGAATGCTGGGGTTGTCATGGCCGCGCGGTGATACCAGACGCCATAACCATGCCAACGCCGGCGGCAGAACGTGGAATAAACCGGCAATGCCATATGTCGGTTCTTCGCGCGTACAAGCGGGCGTGCGCACGCCAAAGCTCCGAATATCAACCGGGACCGGTTTGTTTACCACGTTGGGGATCATCGTGCGCGGCACGATCACGCGCGGATTCGCGCATGGCTTGCCCGGTGCATCTTCAGTGTGTTCCCAGATTAAGGCCCGGCTGCCCGGTTCGGCATCGATGTTTAGGAACAACAACGGGGCATCCGGTTGGGCCGTGATGCGTTCAAGGTGTATATCTGCACCGTAGGAGTTGATGTGATTTACGCGTAAAAACCAGGCATTTTCGGCGTCAGTGACCCAGAGCTTGCTGTTGTTACCCTGAAACGACGGATGGCACAGGGCCATATCATCGGTGACCGGACTGAGATCGCAGGTACGCGGGATTTCCAGATGACGTTTTTCCCCCGTGATCACATTTTCGCCGAGCAGCAAACGACCATCTGCCCCGCGTTGTACCTGTTCGAGCATTTCACTCTTGCCGCCACCGCTAGCTCCCTCGTGCATGATCGTGACGACAATATCGTAGGGCGTTCTGACCTGCACCGTCGAACAATGCGTAGTGACCCAACCCTCACGTTCACCAAGATCGAGCAGCATCCCGTAGACACCTTTTTTCGCACTTGGTCCCGGATATAGATTGAACGAAAACATCTCGTAAATTTCGGGGGTGCGGTTATGCACCACGACCTGTTTGCCGTCAAAATGCGTGTGACGGAATGGCGGCACAACGTAGATTACGGCTTTCGGTGCGAAGTCTGCCGGAATCTGGTCATAAGGCGTGATGCCTTGCAGCATTGCCAGCCCAAACGCAAAAAATCCCGCGTTGGCGGGAACAATTGCCAGTACGTTGATCCCCATGTTGGACTGTCCGGCGAAAAAGCCGAAGATCGCCAGGTCTTGTGTTTTGAGCCAATCAAAGGCTTCTTGGCGCACAATGCTAAAGTCTTCGCCGTAGCGGTCGTAGTACGTATCTTTGTCGGTCGGAACAGTATCACCAATCAACAGACAGTCTGGATCACGTCTCCGCATGTAGGGTGATGTGTAATTGACCGAAATGCCATTGCGAACACGGGCTACGTTGGCTTCTACGATGGACCCCTCGCCGTTCACCGAGTAAGCAACATCAAATTGCTTGTTGTGAGAAGTGCCGCAGGCTACAGCTATCAGATCATCGGTAGTACTCGCAATCAATACGCTGGGGCACATTGACAGAATTTCGGCAGCTTCGGGTGGTGGGTTATAAGTTTCCCAGTTCAATGCTCATCATCCTTCCGTGTCAGTTTCGTCTTGTTAGCCGAGCAAGATGATATTGTTCCGGAAAGAATGATACCCAGGTAGCGCGAATAACGGTTAGGGCATTTTCTCCAATCCAGGTGGCAGGACAAACTGCCCAACCTCGCGGAGATCATGCAGGCTGTGCAGGCCGCATTTGACGCGGACTAGTACACGTTGGCGGAAATAATCCTGCGGTTTTTGTAGGGGCGACTTTCTAAAGTCGCCC
>CAZMNL010000084.1:0-9838 GCA_964567525.1 uncultured Anaerolineaceae bacterium | reverse complement strand
CCGAGCTAGAGAGGGGGGAAGCCAACGCCCGGTACAGGAGACTGGCTCCCCCTTTTTCCATCTCGGATGGGGAAAGGGGGCCGTCGGGATAGGGGCCGGTTCGCACACGATCTACACTTGAGCCTATTTCTATGGAACAGCCTTAAGAAACATACTGCTCAAACTCTATTATAAAGGCGTTACGCCGTTGGCAATCTATCTGCACAATTTGAATCGACGTAGAATTAAAAGAGAATGGTGTAGAATAGATTTAGGCCGTATTGACATTTATACTCATAGAGAAGAAGGTTTCAAGCGAAAAGGTCAACACTGCCTGGCAAACATTTCCAACCGGGCCACAAAACATGAAAGCGCACGCCCATGCAAAAGATTCTGGTTGTTGAAGACGATCAACCCCTGCTGGAAAGTATCCTGACGATGTTGTCGTTGGAAGGGTACGAGATGCTCAAGGCTGAAACCGGGCGCGAAGGGCTGGCAATGGCGCGCGAACACCTGCCGGACCTGATCATTGCCGACATCATGATGCCGGATGGCGACGGGTATTCGATGCTGCGCGACCTGCGCCAGCGGTCCTCAACGGCCACCATCCCGTTTATCTTCCTGACAGCGCGCAGCAATTGGGAAGATATGCGGCGCGGGATGGAGTTAGGCGCAGACGACTACATCCCCAAACCGTTCCGCCGTAACGACCTGATCGCCGCGATCCGCACCCAGTTTGAAAAACAGGCCATGCTGGAAAATGACCGCCTGCGCGCGCTCTCGCATTACCTCGTCGATGTGCAGGAAACCGAGCGCAGCCGCATCGCGCACGAACTGCACAACGATATCGGCCAGATGCTCAGCGGGTTAAAAGTCACGCTGGGTCTGAGCCAACGCCTACCCCCCGGCGCGGTCGAAGCAGCGCTGGACGAAGCCCAGGACGTGGTGGAGACGATCCTTCAGCGGCTCAAGCACCTGTCCCGCGCGCTGCGCCCCGCGATCCTGGATACGCTGGGACTGCTGCCCGCGCTGCACCAGTTCCTTGAACAGAACCCGATCACGTTCCGCGGACAGGTAGAGTTCACGCATCGCGGCATCAACCAGCGCTTTCGCCCGGAGATCGAGACGGTGATCTACCGCATCGTGCAAAAAACACTCGACGAGATCGGCCAGCGCGCGCCCGCTGCTGATGTCAGACTGCATATCTGGGCCGAAGACAATGTGATCTGCATCGAGATCGAGGACCGCAGCACCAGTATCGACACACATACGAATCTCATCAACCCGGCGACCGTGTTCGTGGAAATGGTCGAGCGCGTGGCGCTGCTGGGCGGTCAACTCATGTTTGAATCGACATCGGAACGCTATACGCGCGTATTCGCTCAACTGCCGATCACGGCAGCCGCACGCCCTGCGCCCCAAGCCGCCGCATGTACTGACGCCCCGGCCAACGCACCATCCCAGATAGAAACACAGCGCCTACAGGTCATGCTCGCCGATATCAACGACTGGATGCGGCAGGGGTTGCGCACGCTGTTCGAGGCGCAGCGCGATATCCACGTGATCAGCGAGATCGCGCACTTCCACACGCTGGCGGAAGCCTGCGCCGGACGACGCCCCGATGTGCTGGTAATTGACCCTCATACGCCGGAGCATTACGCGCCGGACCTGATCGCCGCGATCAAGCAGGCCGCGCCGGAGACTCACATCCTGGTGCTGGCACTGCACGCAGACATACACACGATTGCGGACCTGTTTCGCAGCGGCGCAACCGGCTACGCGCTCAAAGACGCACGCGCCGAGGACCTGCTGCACGCGCTGCGCACGGTGGCCTCCGGTCAGCGCTATATCAGCGCGCCGCTGGCGGTTGATACGATTGAAAACTATCTGAATGCCGGTCCAACCGGCGAATCCGCAGCGCTTGAGGCGCTGACCCAACGCGAGATCGAAGTGCTACAACGGATCGCCAATGGCTATAAAAATGCCGAAATCGCCGATAAATTGTCGATCAGTACGCGCACCGTCGAAACACACCGCGCCAACATCATGCGCAAGCTCGACCTGCGCACCCAGGCGAACCTGATCCGGTTCGCCATCGAGCATAATCTGATTGACGATACCGGTTAGGCGCTGGCCCGCAGAAGTGCAGCGGGCCGCCTGCATGGTGGTTGGTAACAGACGCCAGGGAGTTTGCACATTTTGAACAGCAGCCAATCCACGCGCCCGCGCCCGATCCGCGCGGTTCTGACGGCTTTCATGCTCTGTGACTGCCTGACACGCCCATCGGACGCCATCCGCGAACCGGACAAACGGCGGCAGGCGCGCCTGCTGTCATCCTTTCTGCTCGTGCTGCTGGTGTCGATGGGCGTCGTCGTGGCCCCCTACCTGACAGGACATACCCCCTACGACCGGTATTTCAATGTCCCGGCGATCATGCTCGGTGTGGGCGGCGTGCTGTACCTGCTCAGCCGCACCCGGCATTATACGCTGACGGCCTTTCTGAGCGTGATCATGACGGCGCTGGCGACCTTTGCGATCAGCATCCCCACCCCGGACCCCGGCGCGATCAACCTGCTGGTTTACCTGGTGATCCCGGTGCTGTTCAGCAGTATGCTGCTGCCTGTGCGCGTGACGGTCGTGATCGTCGTGCTGCAAATCGTGTCGATGTTCGCCTATGACGCATACTTCAGCGAAGTCTCGTTGGATAACAACTGGACGACCTTTGTCAGCACGGTATCGCTGCTGATTCTGTTTTCGATGCGCCATCACGACCTGATCGAGCGGGACCGGCAGGCCCAACTCGCCGAAAAGGAACAGCGTTACCGCGCGCTGGTCGAACTGGCCCCGGTACCGATTGCCGTCTGCACCATCGACGCTATCGCCTTCGCCAATCATGCCGGGCTGGCGCTCATCGGGGCGCGCAGCATGGACGATCTCAGCAGCACACATCCGCGTGACCTGGCCGCGCCCGATCATCAGGAAATCGTCGCGCAGATCATCGCCGATCTGGGCAGGAACACGACCGCCGTACAGTGCGAAATCCAGCTCCGCACACTGCACGGCGAAATCCGCGATGTGCAGCTCACCGCGCTGCCAATTGACTATATGGGCCAACTTGCTGCGCAGATCATCCTGGTGGATACCACCGCCTACCAACAAGCGCAGCGCGCGCTGCACGCCAGCGAAGAACGCTTTCGCCTGATTGCCCAGGTCAACAATGACGCGCTGTATGATGTCAATCTGAACAACGGGGATGTGTGGTGCAAAAACGGGCAGCGGCATCTGCTGGACGAAAATGAAAAAGATTACGCGCAGGTATTGGCGCGCGTCTCACCAGAACACCGCGAGCAAGTCGCAGCCAATGCAAAGGCTATCATGCGTGATCCACAGCAGCCGCGATGGCAGGCCGAATATGCATTTCTGACCCCGGATGGCACTTACCGTGATGTGATCAACCGCGCCTTTATCCT
The DNA here is from genome assembly GCA_964567525.1 of uncultured Anaerolineaceae bacterium. Lineage (GTDB taxonomy): Bacteria > Chloroflexota > Anaerolineae > Aggregatilineales > Aggregatilineaceae > CAYRNY01. The sequence continues at coordinate 6,389 of CAZMNL010000084.1, read as the reverse complement.
GCGGGACGACACCGGGCGCAGCTACCGCTTGATCGGCGCGATCACGGATGTCACCGAACAGAAACGCGCCGAACGCGCCGAACGCGAACAGCGCAATCTCGCCGAGGCGCTGGTCGATATCGCCACCGTGATCAACAGCACGCTGGAGATCGATTACATGCTGGATGCGATCTTGAAAACCGTCGAGCGTCTCGTCCCGTTCGAGGGAGCCAGCATCACGCTGATCGGCGAAGACAATATCGCGCGTATCACCCGCCGGTATCACACCGATCCGCACGTCTCACTGCACACGATCAACACGGTGGCGCTGCCGGTCGATGAACTGTACGACTTGCAGCAGATGATCGCCACCCAACAGCCGTTCATCATCGAAGATACCCACCAGTCCGAACACTGGGTCACGTTCCCGGAAACGGCATGGGTGCGTTCGCATATCGCCATGCCGATCTGCACCGGCAGCACGACTATCGGCTTCCTGCACCTCGCCAGCGCGCAGCCCAACACGTTTACCGGAGTCCATGCGCGCCGCCTGGAAACGCTGGTCACGCAGCTTGCGATTGCGCTCAACAACGCCCACCTGTACGCCACCGTGCGCCAGCACGCCCACGATCTCGAAATGCGCGTGCGCGCACGCACCGCCGAACTGCAACAGACGACTGAGCGCGTCGAAGCGATCCTCAACAACAGCAGCGACGCGATCCTGCTGATCGACTGTGGCGGCCACATTCAGCAGGCCAACCATACGGCCCATACGCTGATGCGCCACACCCCCGATACGCTGTGCGGCGCGCACCTCACCGGCATCGTCGAGGCCGCTTCAGCGGGGGACCTGTCGCACGCGCTGCACACCGTCCGCCAGGCGGGGCAGCCCGCCCACCTGGAAGTAATCGCGCGCCGCCAGGATGGTGAAACCTTTCACGCGGATATCGGCCTGTCACCGGTCACGACGGACAGCGGGACCGTCAACGGCATTGTCGGCACGCTGCGCGACATCACGCCGCACAAAGAGGCCGAGCGCAATCTGCGCCACGCGCTGCAAAAAGAACGCGAACTCAATGAACTGAAATCGCGTTTCGTGATCATGGCCTCGCACGAATTCCGCACGCCGCTGGCGACCATCCAGGCCACCGCTGATATCCTGCGGCACTACAGCGCGCGTATGTCCACACACCAGCAGCAAGACAATTTCGACAAAATCCAGCGCCATATCGGGCACATGACCGACCTGCTGGACGATGTTCTGCTCGCCGGGCGGCTGGAAAGCGGCGCGCTGCCACTGGAACGCCAGCCGGTGACACTCGCGCCATTCCTGCGCGAGATCGCCGAGGACTTTCAGAAGATAACGCCGTGCCACACTTTCCAGATCGACGGCGCGCCAAGCGATGTGCAAGCGCGCGTCGATCCCAGGCTGCTGCGGCAGGTGGTGACGAACCTGCTGTCCAACGCGGTCAAGTACTCGCCGGAAAGCAGCACGGTGCGCTTTTGCCTCGTATGTGACCCGGACTGCGTCACCTTCAGCGTCAGTGACCAGGGTGTCGGCATCCCGGCAAGTGACCACGAGCACCTGTTCGAGATTTTCCATCGCGGGGCGAATGTCGAAGCCATCCCCGGCACGGGACTCGGCCTGGCGATCACGCGGCAGGCGGTCGAACTGCACGGCGGCGCGATCACGTTCGAGAGCGTCGAGGGCAGCGGGACCACCTTCACGGTCACGATCCCGGTCGTGCCAACTGAAGATTGACACGCCTCACATCAAATCCACATGAGCGCCAGATGAGAATCTGCGCGCCACGCCAGAATCCGCACCGCAGTGTTGCCCGGCAAACAGACGATTTGCGCCCTCTCCCTCTATAGTTACTGTACTGCTGCAAAGCAGGTTTTCGCCAATCGAGCGGAGGGATTGAGGGTATGGAACTGACTCTTGGACTGGCGTTTATCGCCGGGATCGTCTCGTTTTTGTCGCCGTGCGTGCTGCCGCTGGTCCCGGCCTATGTGGGCTATATGGGCGGGCGGCTGACGAACAAGGTCGCGGCGGGCGCGGAATCCGCGCCGGGCGCGCCGCGCCAGCCGATCAGCGCGCGGTTCAGCACGGGTGTGCATGGGCTGTTTTTCGTGGCGGGCTTCACGCTGGTGTTTGTTTCGATTGGCCTGCTGTCCACCGCGTTTATCCAGCAGGTCGGCGGGGCAAACATCAGCCTGATCACCAACACCATCGGGCGCATTGGCGGCGTGGTGATCGTGTTCTTCGGGCTGCACTTCATGGGCGCGCTGCCGCGCATCTTCGCGTGGCTGCGCAGCAGCGGACGGCTCGACAGCGTGTTGACGAGTCTCCTGATCGCACTGGTAGGCGGCGTGCTGATCGCCTGGGGCTTTACCGGCACGGTCGCACTGTGGGACACGCCGCTGTGGGATACCGCCATCGGGATGCCACTGGTGGCGTCGGCGCTGCTGGGCGGATTCTGGCTGTGGCTGGTGCTCGGCGGGGCGTTCACGCAGCCCGGTGAATTCTGGCACAACGTGCTCAACCGCATTGAGATCGCGCTCTACAGCGACACGCGCCAGCAGACCGCCGCCTCCGGCAAAGACGGCTATCTCGGATCCGGCGTGATGGGCGTGGTCTTCGCTGCCGGATGGACGCCGTGCATCGGCCCGGTGTACGGCGCGGTGCTGACGCTGGCGGCCAGCGGCGGCGACGTGGGCGAAGCGGGTATCCTGCTCGCCGCGTATTCGCTGGGACTGGGTGTGCCGTTTCTGCTGACCGCGCTCATGCTGGACAGTGCGCAGGGCGTGCTGCGCCGCTTGCAACGCCGGATGCGCCTGATCGAACTCGCCAGCGGCAGTTTCTTGATCCTGATCGGGCTGAGCATCGCCAGCGGGCAGTTACAGGGCCTCAGCGAGCAGTTGGCGGGTGACTTCGCCGATTTCTCCGTTGAACTGGAAGAACGTGTCGTCGAGTTCGTGCAGGGCGAAGAAGGCGAAGAAGATATCGCCGCGACCACCGGCCCCGCTTATGACCTGGAAAATCTCGAAATCGGCCTGGATATTGGCAATCTCGCGCCCGACTTCATGACCGTGACCGACGGCGGCGACCCGGTGGCGCTCTCCGACCTGCGCGGGCAGACCGTGCTGCTGAACTTCTGGGCGACGTGGTGCGGGCCGTGCCGCGTGGAAATGCCCGAATTCCAGGCGCAGTACGACCGCCTGAAGGACGACGGCTTCACCATCCTGGCGGTGAACAACGCCGAATCGCCGGACACGGTCGCCAGCTTCCGCGAAGAATTCATGCTCACCTTCCCGCTGGTGATGGACGAACGCGCCGCGATCCAGACACAGTACGGCATCTTTAGCTATCCCAGCACGCTGCTGCTCGACTCCAACGGCGTGATCGTCGCCAAACACTTTGGCCCGTTGACCGCCGCACAGATCGACGCGCTGCTAGACCGCGCGACTTCCTCCTGACCTGTTACCCAGACGAAAGGACCCTATCAATGCATTGGCACACACTCCGTAAGCTGGATCGCCGCGTATGGATCGCGGCAGCACTGGCAAGCGTGCTCGTCCTGGCGGCAGCGTTCGCCCTGGCCGCATCCAATGGCGACACGCACGCGCAGAACTCCTGCGACAACCCACCGTTTGATACCGGCAATCTCGCGCGCGTGTGGAACCTGACCGACTTCTGCACCTATGAAGAAGGCGTCTTCGACGAGATCATTTCCGGCGGCGTCCCGCGTGACGGCATCCCGCCCATCGACGATCCGACCTTCGACTCGGTCGAAACCGCCGACGAGTGGCTGGAACCGCAGTCACCCGTGATCGCGGTCGAGGTGGACGGCGTCGCGCGTGCCTATCCGCTGGCGATCCTGACGCGGCACGAGATCGTGAATGACGTGATCGGCGAGACGCCCGCCGCCGTGACGTTTTGCCCGCTGTGCAACAGCGCGATTGTCTTCGACCGCCGCGTTGAGGGCGAAGTCTTCCGCTTTGGCGTTTCCGGCCTGCTGCGCAACAGCGACCTGATCATGTGGGATGATGTCACCCAAACGTGGTGGCAGCAGTTCACCGGTACCGGCATCGTCGGGCAGTACACCGGCCACGAACTGACCGTACTGCCGTCGCAGGTGGTCGGCTTCGGCGCGTTCGTCGAGCAGTACCCTGACGGCGAGGTGCTCTCACCAGGGAGCCGCACCTATGGCAGCAACCCCTACGCCGGATACGACAGCACCGAAGACCCGTTCCTGTTCACGGGCGAACCCGATGAGCGCTTACCCGCGACTTCGCGCGTGCTGGCGGGCCTGATCGCCGGTGAGCCGGTCGCGTATCCGTTCGAGACGCTGGCCGGGCAGCGCGTGATCAATGACACGGTGGGCGGCGTGGACGTGGTCGCCTTCTGGCAGCCGGGCGCGGCGAGCGCCCTGGACGCCCGCGACATCGACGATTCGAAAGATGTCGGCATGGCGGCGCTGTATCTGCGCGAGTTGGACGGGCAAACGCTGACCTTCACGACAGGCGACGACGGCACGATCACCGACGAGCAGACCGGCAGCACGTGGAACGTCTTCGGCACGGCGACCGGGGGCGAACTCGCGGGCCGCCAGCTTCAGCAGGTGAATGCTGCGCCGCATTTCTGGTTCGCGTGGGCGGCTTTCCGCCCCGAAACCGCGATCTACGGGATGTAGGGGAGTCGTCAGTTCACAGTCATCAGTTTTCAGTAAGGCGATGCGGGGCACGTGCAAAGCGCGCGTACCCCGCGTTTGTTTGGGGGTAAAGCAAGCCCCGCGTGTTTTTGCTAAAATTGTAACTATCCCCGCCGAACAAACAACTAATGCTTTTACAGAAAGGAATCTGCTATGCCGATTGAATTTGGACTCGCGCTGCCGCCGGGACCGTCCCCCGACCGCGTCGGGCACTGGATGGACGATATCGACGCGCAGTTACAACAGCTTCAGCCGCACGTCAACAGCCTGTGGATGACGGATCATTTCTTCTGGGGCACTGCGCCAACCTATGAAGCCTGGACCGTGCTGTCCTATATTCCGGCACGCTGGCCGGATGTGATGTTCGGGCCAATGGTGCTGGGCCAGAGCTACCGCAACCCCGCGCTGATGGCGAAGAGCGCCGCCACGCTGCAATGGCTCAGCGGCGGGCGCTTCATTATGGGCATCGGGGCCGGGTGGAAAGAAGACGAGTATCACGCCTACGGCTATCCCTATCCCAACCCCGGCACGCGCGTGAGCCAGCTTGAAGACACGCTCGAAATCTTCAAGCGCCTGTGGACCGAACCGGGCAAAGTCACCTATCACGGCAAGTTTTACCAGGTCACAGAGGCGTACTGCGAACCCAAGCCCGACCCGGTCCCGCCGCTGATTGTCGGCGGCGGCGGGCGCAGAACCACCGGGTTAGCGGTCAAATACGCGGACTGGTGGAATATGCCCGACGCGCCGTTCAGCGAATACCGTAAGCGCCTGGACATGATCGAGGAACACTGCGAGGCCGCCGGGCGCGATCCCGCCACGCTGCGCCGGACGTGGTTCGGGCGGCTGGCGGTCGCGGGCAGCGAGCAGGACGCGGTCGCGCTCAGCGGTGGACGCTGGACGCCCGCGAATTCGTTCTGCGGCACGCCGCAGCAGGTCATCGAGCAGTTGGGACCGTTCATCGAGGCGGGCGCGGATTACTTCATGGTCGAGATTCAGGGCATGGACGATCCGCAGATCGCCGGGATGGTGGGCGAAACGCTTGCCGCTGTGCGGCAGATGGGTTAAGCTGCGCATCCAAAAAACTGGTTTTACCGGGATTTTGCACAACGCAAGAGGAGCATAAATCATGCAATACCGTACATTTGGCCGGACCGGGTGGGAAGTCAGCGAGATCGGCTACGGCATGTGGGGCATGGGCGGCTGGACGGGATCGGATGATGACCAGTCCTTGCAATCGCTCGACCGCGCCGTTGACCTGGGCTGTAACTTCTTCGATACCGCGTGGGCCTATGGCAGCGGCCACAGCGAGAAACTGCTGGGCGACCTGGTGCGCCGCCACAACGATAAAAAGCTGTACACCGCGACCAAGATTCCGCCCAAGAGCCGCAAATGGCCCTCGCGGCGCGGCTATCCGCTGGCGGATAACTACCCCTATGACTACATCGTCGAATACACGCATAAGAGCCTGGAAAACCTGGGCGTCGAGCAGATCGACCTGATGCAGTTCCACACCTGGGAAGATGCCTGGACTCACCAGGACGACTGGAAGCGCGCCATCGAGGACCTGAAACAGGCGGGCAAGGTCGCCGCGTTTGGCGTCAGCGTCAACCGCTGGGAACCCTGGAACGGCATCGGCGCGATCCTGACCGGCTACATCGACGCGGTGCAGGTGATCTATAACATCTTCGATCAAGC
>CAZMNL010000083.1:0-9847 GCA_964567525.1 uncultured Anaerolineaceae bacterium | reverse complement strand
CAGCACGCCCCACACGATGCTGCGGCGCGGGTTGCGGATGAACAGGAAGACAAACACCGCTATCGCCGTCGCCAGCGCCAACTGCTTGGTATAGCCCGCCGCCAGCAGCAGACCCAGCCCCAGCGCCAGCATTCCCCGGCGGCGACCCTGCGCGGGAATCGCGCTCGCGTGGGCCAGCACCGCCACGCTCAGCGTCTCGAACATCACCATCGTCATGTGCTGCCGGAACAGTGGGCCGATGTGATAGACGTAGTTAGACGCCAGGAACGCGAACCCGGCCAGGAACGCCACGCGGCGATCCCGGCCTTCGCGCTGCACAATGAAGGCGATGGTCGCCGCTGTGACCAGCGTGCCCAGAAAACCCACCAGCCGCCCGTACCAGTACGCCTCCCCGAAGACCCACACGAACGGCACCAGGATCACGTGAAACAGCGGGGGATAGTTGCTGGCATAAAACGGGTAGGTTTCGGTTTCCTGGTAGGGCCACTTCCCCTCGCTGAACATGATCGTATCGACCAGTTCAAACCCCTCACCCTGGTCGTAATCGAACGGGAAATGCATCAAGCCAATAGCATAATGTACATACACGGCAAAATGCGCCAGCAGCAGCAGGCTCGCCAGCACGAACAACACGCGGCTGAGCCATTGAAGCGGCAGCGTTTTAGTTTCCGTCATGCAAGCTGATCCCCCGCCGGAATCAGGGTCGCGCCTAGCAGTGCGCTGGCAATTCCGCCCCCGATGCCCATCCACTGAATCGCGCCCAGGCCAGACGACTCCGGCCCCAGCAGTTCCACACCCAGCATCAACAGCGCCAGCAGCACCCCGGCAGCGATCATCAGGACTCCCAGGTGGCGCTTAGTCAGTGTAAAATCGTTATGCAGTCCGTCTCTGAACATGGTGCATTCCTCCGCTCACCCAGTATAACGTAGATGCAACTTTCCGGCGCGTGGCTGCGTATAGACAATTGAAATCACAACACACACTCTCCGCGCCCATGTGCGCGGTTCACATACACATCACGCAGGAGAAAATCCTATGGACGAGCAAGATCGGATCACCGGGCAGGAGTCCGCAAACGACAGCCAGCCACCGCACGATCAAACTCGCGTTGAGGGTGATGCGGTTCCAATCCCCGCGCGCATTCGAGATGCAGTCAACGACATGCGTCAGCGGCTCCGGGAAGACAACCGGAGTGAACATGACGTGGTTCAGGAATACGAACAACGCTACAGTGGCCCCAGATCAGGCCGTTTAGAGGAAATATCCGGCGCGCCCGATCAACCGCCGCCCGGCACACACGCGAACTATAAACCCAAACGCATGTATGACCCGGTAGAGGTGGACGGCAACGAACGCAAGTGGGCAGCACTGGCCCACGCCAGCACGTTGATCACGGCGCTTCTGGGCCTGCCCAGTGGAGGTTTGCTGGTGCTGCTGACCATGTTTGCGCCGCTGCTGATTTACTTCGCGTTCCGCAAACGGTCGGAATACGTGGCCTTTCATGCGCTGCAAGCCTTCACGTTACAGCTTGTCGGTACCATCGGGTTCCTGGCGGTAATCACAGTCGGCACCATTGTTGCGTTCGTGCTGCTGCTGGTATCCATCCCGCTGCTACTGGTCTTCCTGCTAGGGCTGGTGCTCGCCATCCTGACGGTGATCGCCTGGGTGCTGCTGATGGCGATCTCGCTGGCGATGCCGCTCGGCATGATCATCTACTCGGTGATCGCGCTGTTCGAAACCTGGCACGGCAAAAACTATCGCATCCCGTACATTGCACAGTGGGTCGAAAGCCAGATGTACAGCGGTTGATCGGCACTTTTTCCACGCTGTCACCGGACAGAACCCTATCACGCGTCGCCTGCACCAGGCGGCGCGTTTTGTATTGCTTCGGGACGCATTCCAGATTCGGGGCAAAAAGACAATTCACCACAGAGGACACAGAGCGCACAGAGCAACAAAAGAGAAGAGAGACATTGGGCAGGTGTGCCGGGCCGTGTGTACCTGCTTTTCTCTGCTTTTTTCTGAAAAACCCTCTCCGTGTTCTCTGTGTGCTCTGTGGTGAGATATTTCGCCCCAGATTTGGAATGCACCCGTTGCTGCCGGGGCGATTTCTCACCAGCGCGCCCTGGGTGTATACTCTAGCCAGATATCGGGGATAACAAGGAGAATCGTGCATGACCGACGAAACAACGGGCATCCATGCCATCGACAGCTTATCGGCAAACGAGTTTCACGTTGAAATTAACGGTGAAGTGGCGACCGGCATTTTCGGCGTCAGTGGTATTTACACCCGCCATGTGGACCTCACGGCTGGCAAACTGATTCACCAACCGGTAACGATCACCAAAATGGTCCAGCGCAACCCCAAGCTGCCCTTCAACGAGTGGGTAAGCGAAACGCTGGCGCATCCCACATCGAAAATCACGCGCGAGATCGCCATCGTCGCCATGGATGACGGCGTAGAGACGCGGCGCTGGGTCTACCGCGAAGCCTGGATCAGCGCGGTTTCGTTTTCTGATTTCGACTCCGGCAGCGAAGAACTGGTCGAAGAACGGCTGGTTGTGCAGCACAGCGGGGTCGAGGAACGCTGGCCAGAAGCGTAATTGCATCCGCGCGTGCCGCAAGCCATGTGCCAACTCAAAAAGCGCTCGCAGATTGAGCGCTTTACGTTTTAGCATAACGGTGCATACCAGCCATAGCTACCAGCGATGACTACAGTAGAATGATGAATACAATCGTAAAACCGGATAATTCCGCCAATCCGATCCCGGTTGCGACGACGACCGCTTGCAACCCAGGGACCCGGTTCATGCCGTGACCATTGCGCCGGTCCCAGGTTTCTGAACCCAGCAGCAGGCTCACTGGCAGCGCGACAATGAAAACGGCAAATAACAACAACGGCCCGCTGGTATTCTCATTGAGATATTGCGCACCGAGATAGAAGATCGTGAAAAAGACGGCAAACAGCGTTATTCCGACCAGTATCGCTTTTTTTGTATCGCGCTTGAGTTCGGAGATGTAGGGCACATTGTCAAAATAGGGCATAGCCATCACGACATACGCCGCGATGGCTAAAGTCGAAATGGAGGCGCTCAACCAGATGCCTACCCAGGCGAATCCGGACATTGAATTCACTTCCTTATATGTGGATGCGTAGAATCAGATATACAGCCAACACTGTGTAGTTTACACCTCACCGCACACATTGGTTCAAAGTTCGCCCCAGTTTGGGATTTGATGTTAAAATGACATGCGGATTACGATATCTCTACGCGGGGTGATAATGACTCTCCACACAGGGCGGAGAGCATTACACACGTCATCACAAGAAAGGAGTAGTGCGCCGTTCCCCATCACAGGCAGGGTGTTTCATGGCGCAATATCTATGGCAACGAATGCAAGCACCTGGTTTTACAGCGAACCGGAACATGATGCGTATTTGCTCGAAGAACGTGTCAACCATACCTTCTGGCACAATCGTGTGATGGACATGCACCTGGATTGCGTCAGTGCCGAACCACCGTTTCGCATGGTCGGCGAGTGGCGCGGTATGACCGTCACTATCGAGTGGGAACCGCAAGCCTATTTCGTGCTGAATGCCCAACCGAATGATAACGGACACCTGCTGATCATCGGTGTCAAGGAAATTCTGGGCATTAATCCGACGATCTCATATGTGGACCCCAAAGGCAGCATGATCGCTGAATGGCACGTCAAAGAAGAAGCCAACCGCATCAAGGAAATTCAAGGGAACCCTAATTTTAAGCAAGTAAAACGCTATAAATAACGCTTGCTCATCGTCTAGCAGGTAAGAAAGCAATCAAAACTTATGACTACCACGCCACCCAAACTGGCGTTTAACCTGGATCGCGATGTTGAAGTGCTGTCCGTGATGGCCTCCAGCCTGACGCCCTATCTCTACGAGAATGAACTATACGGCTATCTCAGCGGCACCATGCCGCGCCTGACAGTCGGCGGGCTGCTGCTGCGCCTCTACCGCTTGAGCCATCTGGATGCCCATCTCACCAGCGAGCAACAAAACCAGGTACAGGATGCACACATCAATTTTGAGGCAGAATGCTCGAAATGGGCGGTGCATTATGAGAACAAGCTGCGCCGCGAACTACACACCCGACTTGATGCCCTGAACCAGTTCTTGAAAGAATGCGCAGACGATGCGCAGGGATGCACCGGTGGATATCCCGTCCAGGCCGAAAAACGCATCATGATCCACCATCTGCGCGAAGAAGCCGCCGAACACGAAGTCCTGGCTGAAGAACTGGAACTACAGATCGTCCAGACGGATGAACGGCTGCGGCGGTTGTTTAAAGAGGGCCAGTTCATCACCGACGAACGGCTGAAGCCCGTCTATCCCGAAGATACGTTCTGGTGGCTGTACGGTTATATTCCCGAAACGCGGACCTGAGCCGGGAGAATCCACCATTACAGCAAACCGGGGCGATAACAGGATCGCCCCGGTTTTTGGTTTGAGGTTTGCTGCGGTGCTACCAGCCGTGTTCCAGGCGCGTGATTAAGCGCTCCGGCATGTTCAGTTTGCGCATTTTGTTCTGCGTGGCATCCACCGGGTAGGCAATGCGACGGTATTCGAAGATGGCTTCCTCAACGTGCAGAATGCCGTAGGATGCGTCTTTGTTCGAGTCGCGCGGCTGGCCGACACTGCCCGGATTAACGATCAACCGGCTTCCATTGAGATGCTTCGGCTCGCGGTAAACCGGCTTGATCTCTTCGGTATCGCCGCGATCATCGGCGAGCTTGTAAATCACGGGGTTGTGCGTGTGTCCCACAAAGCAGTACGGCGTCTCGAAGTGTGGGAAGTTCAGCGCAGCGATCAAAGGATCGAGAATATATTCCCAGACGGGTTCGCGCGGGCTGCCGTGCGCCAGCGTGTATTGCCCCAGCACAAAGGTCGTCGGCAGTGCGGCCAGGAATTCGAGATTCTCCGGCGTGAGCGTTTCCCGTGTCCAGGTCACGGCGCGGCGCGCATCCGCATTGAAGGTGCGAATATCCAACCGCCCCAGTGCTGCCCAGTCGTGATTTCCGGCCAGGCATAAATGCGGCAGTGTTTTCAAGAGATCGCAGCATTCGTTCGGATCGGGACCATACCCTACCACGTCCCCCAGGCACCATACAAAATCCCAATTGTCTTTGGCGTCGTTGAGAACCGTCTCAAACGCCGCTAAATTCGCATGAATATCCGAAATTACGAGAATCCGCATCACTACGTCCTAACAAGGCTGGCATACGCAAGCAAGACCGTTTATGCGAAAATGATAGCACAGAATTGTGCATTCTGGAATTATCGAAGTCATTTGCTTTTTTCGCGTGCTACGGTATTGTCAGGTCGCTACAGCGCCATGAAACCATGTTCGTCACTGGGAGCAACTACTGTGTCCGAAACTGCGACCCTTCACATCACCAGCCAGAGCGTTGACGACACCGTCGCCCTGGGCCGTAAGCTGGGCGAACAATTAGCCGCCGGGGATATCGTGTGCCTGTCGGGTAATCTCGGCGCAGGCAAGACGGCTTTCACACGTGGGATCGGGACCAGTTGGGGATCGCGCGAGCCGATCACCAGTCCTACATTCACCCTGATCCACGAACACCGCCGCGCCCAGGACGCCCAGATACTCTATCACATCGACTGCTACCGGCTGCACAGCGCCGAAGAAGCCTGGGGAATCGGGCTGGAAGACCTGCTGCACAGTGACGGAATCAGTGTGCTCGAATGGCCGGAGAATATCGCCGGCGCGCTGCCTGCCGAACGGCTGTGGATCGACATCACGTTTCTGGACGATACACAGCGTGAACTGGCAGTTCACGCCAATGGCGTGCGCTATATGGCGCTGCTGAACGCGCTGCGCGAAGACAAACCGGACGAAACCGGCTGATCGCGGAGCGTGTCTCCGCGCAAACCGGCACTTGCCTTTAGCTGACGGCTGAAAGCTGATCGCTAAAAGCTATCTCAAAGGAGCCTCGTTTGTTACTCGCCCTGGATACCGCCACCCGTGTGATCAGCCTTGCGCTGCATGATGGTAAACGGGTGCGCTATGAGAATACGTGGCATTCCGCCAACAATCACACGATTGAACTATATCCGGCCATTGACCACGCGCTGACCGTCAACGCGCTGCGCCCCGCCGACCTCAGCGGCATTGCGGTCGCCAGAGGGCCGGGATCGTTCACCGGCTTGCGAATTGGCATCAGCGCCGCCAAAGGTCTGATCCTGGCGCACGAACTGCCCCTGCTCGCTGTGCCGACCCTCGATATTGTGGCGGCAGGTGTGCCCGTATTTGATGGCGTGCTGGCTGCCGTTCTACAGGCCGGGCGTGGGCGCATCTGTGTGCAGCGTTACACCTGGGGCGGTGAGGCATGGTCGCCTGAGGGGGAAGCGGTGATCATGGCCTGGCACGCCTTACTTACCGGGATTGAGCGCCCTACCCTGGTCGCCGGGGAAATCAACGAAGAGGGTCATAACGCGCTGGTGGCGGCCTCCGGCCCGGTCCACAGCGCACCGGGCGCGATCGCGCTGCGGCGCGCGGGTTACCTGGCCGAGATCGGCTGGCAGCGTCTGCGCGCGGGGCAGATCGACGATCCGTACACCCTGACACCCATCTACCTGCACCAACCCGGAGTGCCGCATCTATGAAGCCCGTCTATAGACTGCGCAACATGCAGCGCGCCGATATTCCACAGGTTTTGGAAATTGACCGAGTTTCGTTCCCGATCCCCTGGTCCGAAAAAACCTACATCTTCGAAGTCACCAACCGGGAAACGTCGCACCTCGTCGTGCTGGAGCAAATGCCCCAGAACGCCTCCCGGTTTTCGGGGCTGGGGCAGCTTGTGTGGCGCGCGCTGGGGCAAATGGGCGATCATCCCCTGATCGGCTACGGGGGCTGCTGGTTGATCGCGGGTGAAGGGCACATCAGTACGATTGCCGTCCACCCGGATTTTCGCGGGCGCGGCCTGGGCGAACTGCTGCTGGCGGGAATGCTTCAGCGCACAATGAACCTGGGCGCGGAATATTCCGTACTGGAGGTGCGCGAAAGCAACCGGGCAGCCCAGGTATTGTACGAAAAATACGAGTATACGGTCGTCGGGCGGCGCAAAGGCTATTATCATGATAACGGCGAGGACGCGCTGCTGATGGAAGTCCGTCCGCTGGATCAAGCATACTACCAGCGATTCACCACCCGTGTTAAGATGCTGCAAGCGCGCGTCACCTACATTGACCGCTTTTCCCAGTCGTCCAGGTAGTGACCTCGCCCCACATTTTTTGTAAACCTTCGAACTGTAAAGGAGATTTTACGGTGACGGAAGAAAACAACACGGCACATGCCCGCGAACAACTCGACCCACTCGCCCAGCAAATTCGAACCTGCGAGCTTTGCGGGCTGCACAGCGCGCGCACCAACGCGGTTCCCGGTGCAGGCCGCGCAGACGCGGATATCATGTTCATTGGTGAAGCACCGGGTTATCATGAAGACCAGCAAGGGTTGCCGTTTGTGGGCGCATCCGGTAAATACCTGGGCGAACTGCTGACGATGATCGGGCTGACGCGCAATGATGTGTTTATCACCAATGTGGTGAAGTGCCGTCCACCCGGCAACCGCGATCCCCAGCAAGAAGAAATCGACATCTGCGTGCCGGCCTATCTGGATCAGCAAATTCAGGCGATTCAGCCGAAAGTTATCGCCACGCTGGGACGTTTCAGCATGGCGCTGTTTTTCCCGAAAAACGCGCGCATCTCGAAGATTCATGGGCAGCCCAAACGCGCCGATGGACGCATCTATTACCCGCTGTTCCACCCGGCAGCCGTGCTGCGCAACCCGAACCTGCGCCCGGTCATGGAAGAAGACTTCAAACGAATGCTGGATTTGCTGGCGGAGATCGAAAAATCAGGGGGCAGCACGGATAATGAAGAACCCCCCCAGCCCAAACAGCTCAGCCTGTTTTAGCGTGGCAATCCATGCATACCAAAACAACCGCTGCCCACCGCTTACCTCACAGCGCCGGGTTTTCGTCCTGGCGCTGTTTTGTAGCGCGCGCAAGATACGGTATACTTCGCCCGGTTTTTCGTCGCTATATATCCGCACATCCCACAGCGACACGCGCACCACTCGCCGCAAGCATAGTGTAACGAACTGATGAACATGACACAGTTTTTGCCAATTATGATCGCCGGGTTTGCGGCTGCAATCGGCCTGACACCACTCACGCGCCTGCTGGCGTTCCGTCTTGGGGTGCTTGACCAACCCAGCAGCCGCAAAGTTCACCAGGCCCCCACTCCACTAATGGGCGGGTTGGCGATCTATGGCGCGTTCGTGGTCGCCCTGATCCTGTTCAGCCCGCCGCTGTACCTGGTCGAGTTTGGGGCCGTACTGACCGGTGCGACGTGGTTGGTAATGGTCGGCTTCATCGACGACCGCAACGGCATGAAGCCCTGGATCAAGATGAGCGCCCAGGTGATCGCCGGGGTAGTCCTGATCGCTGCCGGTATCCAGGTGCGCATTTTCAGCACCGATCTGCTCAACATCCCGCTCACTATCTTCTGGATCGTAGGCATTACCAACGCGATCAACTTCCAGGACAACATGGACGGGCTGGCGGCGGGCATCACGGCGATTGCTTCGGTGTTCTTCTTCGTGATGGCCGTGCGCGAAGAACTCAGCCTCGTCAGCAGCCTGGCCGCAGCGATGGCCGGGGCTTCCGTCGGCTTCCTGCTCTACAACTTCAACCCGGCGACAACCTTCATGGGCGATATGGGCAGCATGGTCCTGGGCTTTGTGCTGGCAGTTCTCGCAGTTAAACTGGACTTCAACGTCCCAGCAGAACGGCAGGTGATCACCTGGATGGTCCCGGTGGTCGTACTGGGACTGCCGATCTTCGACACCACGCTGGTCACGATCACGCGATTACGCGAAGGACGATCCCCTACCCAGGGAGGCAAGGATCACACCTCGCACCGCCTCGCCAGCCTGGGACTGAGCCACCGCACCACCGTATTGATTCTCTACATTGCCTGTGCCGCGCTGGGATTCACCGCCGTGATCCTGTCGCGGGTGAATATTCTGCCCGGCCTGATTATAGGCGCGATCATTGCAGCGGCGGCATTGGCAGCCTTTGCTTTCCTGGACAAGACATATAAACGCCAACCGCAGAAACCGTAAACCTTCTGGACGGACACTATGCAACAAACACAAAAATACACCTATCTGGTCACGGGCGGGGCGGGCTTCATCGGTTCCCACATGGTGGATGCGCTGCTCAGAGACGGGCACACCGTCCGCGTGGTGGATAACTTCCTCACCGGCAAGCGCGAAAATCTCGCCCACGTCACCGGGCAAATCGACCTGTGTGAAATCAGCATCACTGACCGGGCCGCGCTCGCCGCTGCCATGCACGGGGTGGATTACGTGTTCCACTTCGCGGCGCTGGCCTCGGTGCCGCGCTCAGTCGCCGACCCGCAAGCCAACAACGAAAACAACATCACCGGCACGCTCAACGTGCTGATGACCGCACGCGATGCCGGAGTCAAGCGCGTGGTCTACGCCGGATCGTCATCCGTGTATGGCGGCGTAGATGGCGATTTCGCCGTCGAAGATTTACAGCCGCGCCCCATGTCGCCCTATGCGGTCGCCAAGCTCGCGGGTGAATACTACTGCCAGTCCTTCACCCACGTTTACGGGCTGGAAACCGTCACCACGCGCTATTTCAACGTCTTCGGCCCACGCCAGGACCCGACCTCGACCTATGCCGCCGTGATCCCCAAGTTCATCGTCAAGATGGTCAAGTTGCGCCTCAAGCGTGAAGAAGTACAGGAAGAGAG
>CAZMNL010000082.1:0-9860 GCA_964567525.1 uncultured Anaerolineaceae bacterium | reverse complement strand
TTTCAGTGAAACAGTCATCGATTATGGCTCAAACGTAAAATAGCCACACCCCTTTGACAGAAAGGGACCGCCTTATTTATACGCCCGCCCGGATTACAGCGCCTCCAGCGTGGACTGCAACCAGCGCAAAACCTCATTGGGATGCAGCCCGGCGTTTTTCGTCACCACGAACGTACCGTCGATCAGGTTGGCCCCGTCGCTTTCCTCATAGGCGGCGATCACAATGATGCGCATTCCGGCGTACTTGGGCGTGCTGCGAATCGTTTCGATCACCTGCAAACCGTCCATGTCCGGCAGGCACATGTCAATCAGCAGAATATCCGGGGGCGCGTGTTCGACGATTTGCAGCGCTTCCAGGCCGCTGTACGCATACATCACGGTAAAGTCGCGCAGCGGGTTCATCAGCATCCGACCGATCAGGCGCACAAAATCGCGGTCATCATCCACCACCAGCATACGGTCGAGCCGTGCATCAAACTGGCGCAAGATATCCCACAGCGCGGCATGTGTCACCGGCTTGATGAGATAGCCGTCAACAGCCAGCCGCCGCCACTGGGCTTCCCCCGGCAAAGCACAGCGGATCACGACGGTATCCTCACTCAGTGCTGCGATCACCGTGTCCAGATATGCCGGGGTGAGCGTTTCGGTCACGGTATCGATGATCATGGCCTGCGGTAGCAATTGCTGGGCCGTGCTGGTAATCTGTTCGGGATTGGAAAGAAACATGATGCGGAATCCTGGTAGGTGACGGGTCAGCAGCGTGGCTGAGGTTGGGCTGTGTGTCAGCACAAGCAGCAGCGGTTTAGGTGGGGGAGCGACCGCCTGGATCGCTGTGTCGCTCGCTGCCGTTTCCAGGGAGCGATCAAGGTGCAGCATGGCTCCCCTGGTTGGCAGGCTGAAAAAGAACGTACTGCCCGTCCCCAGGTCACTTTCCACCCAGATTTCACCCCCGTGCAACCGGATCAACTGCTGGCTGATCGCCAGACCCAATCCCGCCCCTTCAGTGCGGCGCTGCATCGGATTCTCAAGCTGGCGGAACGATTCGAAAATCTGTGATAACCGGTCTTCGGGGATTCCTATTCCGGTATCTTCCACCGCCACAATCACCGCATCATCTTCCGCCCACGCCTGTACCGTGATACGGCCCTGCTCAGTGAACCTTGCGGCATTTTTGAGCAGGTTCAAGATCACCTGCTTCAACCGCACCCGGTCTGCCAGCACCGGCGGCAAACCAGGGGTAATTTCCAGGTCCAGCGCCAGCCCACGCCCGACAATCAAACTGCGCGCCATGCTGACGGCATCCTCAATCAGCGCGCCCATGTCCAGTGCCTCTATCTGTAAACTCAGGTAGGCGGCTTCCAGGCGCGCGAGATCGAGCACGTCGTTTACCAGGTCTTGCAGATGGCAAGCGTTACGATACACGACGCTCAGATCGCGCAGATAATGCGGCGGCAGCGGCCCCCCGTAGTATTCGGGTGACTTGATCATTGTCTCAGTAAATCCGGCGATGAGGTTCAGGGGCGTTCGCAGTTCGTGGCTGATGGTCTGGGCAAACTGCTGCTTGATTTTGCGCGCTTCCTCCGCTTCGCTGGTGACTTGTGTCAAGCGTGCATTGGTGCGCTGTAAACGGATCATGGCTTTATCCAGGCTGTGAACCGCCTGGGCAAGCTGCGTTTTACGCTCGCGGGCCAGCAGCGCGTTGGCGTGGGCGTGCTGATAGCTGTTGAGCGTCCAGGCGAGCGCAATATGCAGGTTGCGCGTCGAGGTGGAAACGGCGAGCGCGCTCAGGATCAGAGTCAGCAACGGGGGCATGAGCGCCGCCAGCCGCAAACCAGGTTCCAACACGCCAAAAGTCAGCATGACCCCACTGACGATCACTGTCACAGTAATCAACGCAGCCTGCCCCAGCAGCACGCTGGAAAATACCAGCGGCAGCACGTACAGGTAAGCCGATTCCGGTGATTGGAACGTCAGCAGCAAGCCGGTTAACAGGGCCACCAGCCCCGCCACAAACAGCACGCTGGCCGTATAGAGATAGCGTATTTGCACCAGGGCGCAGACGAACACCAGCACCAACAGCAGCAAACTGATCGACCATGCCTCCGAGTAAAAGAGTTCATACACGCCGCTGCGCGGCCAACTGGCCCACGAAAACCACAACCACCCTACAATGGCCGTCAGCATCAAAAGATTGCGGAGGGACTCAAGCCGCAGTTCAACGGCGTTGACACGGTAGGCTTTTTTTTCGTCTTCGGTCAGGATCATGTCAATCATCGCGGCGTGTCCTGTTGTGATGTCTGCGTGTCGTCGTTCAGTCATGGGTGGCGCTGGTCAGCAGGTTCTTGAGTGCCGCAAGCAGCATCTGGTCAGTAAACGGCTTGGGCAAATACGCAGCCGCGCCCAAAGAGAGCGCCAGTTCTTTTTGCTTTAGAACGCTGCAAATCATGATCGGGATACGCGCGGTATCGGGTAGATTCGAAAGCTGTTGGAGCAGGTCCCAGCCATCATGTTCGGGCATCATCAGGTCGAGGATAATGGCATCGGGTTGGGTATCCCGCGTGATCTGCAACACCGTATCTGCCGACTGCGTGGTGATCACGCGGTAGCCGTTGGGAATCAGGCAGCGTTTATACAGGGCCAGCGTGTCTTCGTTATCGTCCACCGCCAACACCGTCCAGTGATATTCCAGTGGCAGATCGACGACAAAGCCGGCGGTCTGCCCCTCGTCTGTATAAACGTGAATGGTCGCGTTGCCGTGTTCCAACATGGCACGAAGCTGCGCCAGCCGTGTATCCAGTGGTTCGTCAATGACTTGCGGCGTGGCGCGGTCTGTGCGGATCAGCAGGCGCACCAGCGTGTCTTCGATCTGCGCGGTGAACGTGATATGCACCCCTGGGGCCATATCCGCCAGCAGCCCCATCAAGCCGAGTATGACCTGTCGCAGCAGGTTGTGCCCGACCGAAACAACCGGCAGTTCGTGCGGCAGATCGAGCGTGGCCGTCATGTTGTTCTGGGCCAGGACACGATCCAGCAACGCCAGCACCCCCTCGATCACTTCTGGCAGATTCGCGTGGGTGTCATGCTGGCTGATACGCGCCAGTTCATGTTGCATGATGTCGGAGCGGTCGGGCAAAGCGTCCTCAGCGGATTGTGCAGGCAGCTTCAACGCAGAGGGGGCGCAGCGCGCCCAAAGGATATCCGCGATGGTTTCCAGCGCGACCCCGTGTTCGCGGTAATACTGGCGACGACTGATTGCCAGTTGATCGGCGACGGCCTGCGGATCGAGTCCCTCGACATAGCGCAGCACCATCAGGCGATGCCTGCGCCATTCTTTCGAGAAGGGGGGCGCAGCCGGTCCGGGGTAGAGTTCTTCGATGCTCTCCAGCAGCAGGTGGTGTAACTGCCAACCGCGTTCTTTCTGATCGACGGTTGCCGTTCCCAGCAATACCTGGGCCAGGGGGTGACTGCGCAGGCGCACAAAGTCATAGAGCGACTGGTACGCACTGGCGACTAACTCGTTAAATTCAGTTTTGATCATTGACAATACTCCCCAGGCTACGCCAAGAAAATAATTACCCCATCCCCCACAACCCCTTCCCTCAGGGAAGGGGAGCAAAGGCCAACTCATTTGGGTGATTTATTTCCTGGATCAGCCCCAATCCCTGCCTGTTGGCACAGTTTGGCACAGATGTGGCACATCGCACATTGATTTTGCCAGGTAAAACCGCTTTAATGTAATAAAGAGCTTTACGGGTAGATTGATTTTTCATCCCCGTTAAGGTTACACCATAAAAATAATGACCCCATCCCGCATGACCGTCGGTCAGGTGGTCGGAACGCTCAAATGGGCGCGTTATTTCTATGGAACAGTCTGAATATCCAGAAAAACGACTCTCACCATCCGTCATGGCTTCCCGGTCACTTCGGTGGCTTAACGTGAAGCATGTGGTTCAACCGGCCACATCTTTACATTCTATCACTCTTCACAATAGTAGTTTGGAGGTACCAATGCTAAAGCGCTTAGCGACTCTTTCCATCCTTGCTGTTCTGGTTCTGGTGGCAGTCGCCCCAGCCGCAGCCCAGGGGCCGTCCGGCGAGTTGGAAATCTTCTCGTGGTGGGCCGGCGACGAAGGTCCTGCCTTGCAGGCATTGATCGACAAGTACGAAGAAACGTACCCCGATGTGACGGTCAATAACGCGACCGTGACCGGCGGTTCCGGCGTGAATGCGCGCGCCGTGCTCAAGACCCGTATGCTCGGCGGCGACCCGCCCGATACCTTCCAGGTCCACGCAGGCCAGGAATTGATCGGTACGTGGGTGGTCGCGGACCGCATGGAAGACCTGACCTTCCTGTATGAGGAAGAAGGTTGGTTCGACAATTACCCGGCGGGCCTGATCGAAATGAGCAGCACCGCCGATGGTATCTGGTCCGTGCCGGTCAACATCCACCGCTCGAACATCGTCTGGTTCGTCCCAGCCAACCTGGAAGAGTGGGGCATCGAAGCGCCCGCTGATTGGGCTGCCTTCCTCGAAATGTGCCCCGCTATTCAGGCGAACGACGTTGTGCCGCTGGTCATTGGCGAAAACTGGACTGTCAATCACCTGTGGGAAAGCGTTGCCCTGGCTGAACTGGGTGTAGAAGCCTACAACGGCCTCTGGGACGGCTCGACGGCCTGGACCAGCGACGAAGTGGTTGCCATGTGGGAAACCTTCGGCGCGATCCTTGACTGCTCGAACATCGATGATGACGCCGCGACCCTGTCCTGGCAGCAGGCCACTGACAAGGTTATCAACGGCGAAGCCGCGTTCAACATCATGGGTGACTGGGCCGCTGGCTACATGTTCACCACGCTGGGCCTGGAACCGGGTGTTGGTTTCGGCTGGGCCGCTTCTCCGGGCACAGATGGCATCTTCATGGCGCTGTCGGACAGCTTCGGCTTGCCCCAGGGTGACATCAACCGCGAAGCGACCATCGAATGGCTGCGCCTGATGGGTTCCGCTGAAGGTCAGGACATCTTCAACCCGATCAAGGGTTCGATTGCCCCGCACCTGGACAGCGACCTGAGCCTGTACAACACTTACTTGCAGTCCGCTGCCGCCGACTGGAAATCCGACGTGGTAGTTGGCAGCCTGGCGCACGGTGCCGTCGCACCGGAAGCGTTCAGCAGCGAATTCGCCACCGTGATGGAAATCTTCCTCAACAGTCGCAACCCGCAGGCCGCGGCTAACGCCGCGCAGGCGGTTGCCAACCAGGCCGGGATCGGCAAATAACGGACACGCTGCAAACCGTCCGTGAGATAAGCTAACCACTGAGGTCCCTACTCCGATGAGCAGGGACCTCACCACTAGTATAGTGATGCACCGCCCGGAGTAAGAGAGGTTCGGCATGGGAGTCACAGTCAAACATTCTCAGTCACGCATGGCACAGTGGTGGGATGTCGTGCGGCGGCTCAACCGCGATCGACTTTTCGCCGTGTTGATGATTTTGCCGTCAATTATACTGCTGGCAATCTTCGTATATGGTTTCATCGGACAGACGTTCCTCTGGTCATTGACGGACTGGTCCGGGCTGGCAGCCAATGCCCCCAAAGATTATATTGGTTTCGAAAACTACGAAGAGCTTTTCAGTGGCTTTGGTGGCTTTCGCTTCCGCCAAGAGCTGGTGAATACTTTCTTCTTCACGATTTTTTTTGTGCTGGGCTGTTTGACATTGGGCTTCTTGCTGGCCGTAGCGCTGGATCAAAACGTGAAAGGAGAGGGGGTTTTCCGCACCATTTTCCTGTTCCCGTTCGCGCTATCTTTTGCCGTCACGGGTACGATCTGGCGCTGGCTGGAGAACCCCAACGGCGGCATCAATGCCCTGCCTACCTTGATCGGCCTGGATATGCTGGACTATGCCTGGCTGAACAACCGCAAACCTTATACCTTCAACTGGCACGATATGCCCACGCTTACGCTGATCCTCGTGGTCGGGCTGCTGGTATTGATCCTGGCGCAGTACATTATGCGCGGCAGGTTCCTGGCGGCCTTCTTTGCGGGGGTCCCGATTGGGCTGGTCTTCATGTGGATGTTGTCGGACTGGCTGGCTTATGATCCCGGCAACCCCGCCAAACACGGGACCTTTAACTGGCAAGATGTGCCGCAGTATGTGGCGGCTGCGATCCTGGTCGCCGGGCTGATCTATATCGTTCAACTACTCTGGCATGGGCGACGACAGGGGGCGGTTTTGCTGGGCGTGCCGGTTTTCGCGCTGTTGGCGTGGTACGTCAGCGGAGGACCGAACCGCTTCCCGAACGTGATGTTTGAGGAGCTGTTTGGGTTCAATCTCGCGCTGGTGGGGGTACTGGTCCCGGCGGTGTGGCAGTTATCCGGTTATACGATGGCGATCTACCTGGCGGGCATTCGCGGCATTCCTGAAGAACTGCGCGAAGCCGCGCGCGTCGATGGCTGCACGGAATGGCAGGTTTACATGCGGATTGTGCTGCCTATGATGCAGCCCATCACCCTGAGTGCGGCGATTGTGCTGGGACATATTTCGCTCAAGGTCTTTGACCTGATCTTCGCCATGGCAGGCACCGATTATCTGCCGATCAGCGTGCCCGGTGTGCAGGTCTACACCAAGATGTTCCGCAGCAACGAATTTGCGATTGGCAGTGCGATCGCGGTGGTACTGCTGGTCATGGTCGCCGCGGTGATCATTCCTTACCTCGCCACGTCGTTGCAGTCTGAGCACGAAGTTTAGGGGGATAGCAACGATGCTCACAGTCATTAACTGGATTATTTTCGGTGCGCTCACGGGTAGTCTGGGTACTTATCTGCTCTACGATTACAGGCAACACCCGGCAAATCGCGGGGCGCTGATCGGTGGGCTGGTCGGCGCGGTGGGTAATCTTGTGCTGCTCGTACCGCTGTGGATCTACGTGTGGGTCAAAGGGCCGCTGTTCAGCGAGTCGGTGCTGGAAACCGCCAGGGCAAGCGCAGCACAGATAGACTACACACACACTGAGCGGTATAAAACCGCGCGCGCGCAGTCGAAAGCCATGCGGCATCTTGGACGTTTCTTGCTCTACGCTTTCCTGATTGGCATGACGTTGATTTACCTGCTGCCGGTGTATACGGTCGTTTCAACGAGTCTCAAAACACCGCAGGAAGCCGGAAAGCTCGCGGAGGTCTGGGAACTGCCCAGCAAAGTTCACTGGGAGAGCTACAAGACGGCGCTGGATATGCTGGGACCCAAGCTGCGTAACAGTTTCCTGCTGACGATCAACGCGACGATCATTTCCGCGTTGATGGGGTCGATGAACGGCTATGTACTCGCCAAGTGGCGCTTCCCCGGCGCGAATATCATCTTTCCGCTGATGCTGTTCGGGATGTTTATCCCCTACCAGAGTATCCTGATCCCGCTGTTCCAGTTCGTGCAGGATATCAACCTGGGCGGCTCGCTGGCCGGGCTGGTGATGGCGCATGTCGTCTACGGCCTGCCGATCACGACGCTGATCTTCCGCAACTATTACGCCGAAGTGCCAACGGAAATGCTCGAAGCCGGATTTATTGACGGCGCGGGGTTCTTCGGCGTGTACCGCTGGATTCTGTTCCCGCTGTCGCTGCCGGGCTTCATCGTTGTGATCATCTGGCAGTTCACGCAGATCTGGAACGAATTTCTGTTCGCGGTCACGCTGACCAACGAGAACTCGCAGCCGATCACGGTCGCGCTAGCGTATCTGGCGGGCGGCGAAGCCGTGAAATGGAACCTGCCGATGGCCGGTGCGGTGCTGGCGGCGCTGCCGACGCTGGTCGTCTATATCGTGCTGGGCCGCTATTTCATTCGCGGGCTGCTGGCTGGCTCGGTCAAGGGCTAGAAAGCATTCTCTGGCGCACACCGTTTGCAGACGGTGTGCGCCATTTGTTGCTTTGTACCAAAACCGGTGCTTGTTGATAACGCTCACGTGTGTTACGCTTTGCAACAGCGTTAAATATCTGGACACTGAATCAAAACCATGTGTAATCCGCTTGTTACTCGCCCGCGTTCCCGTCGTCGCCCGGCTCTTCTGAACATGAAGAGGCCGGATTAGTGGGGTTTGGGTAGTAACGGGCGCATTTTGGCCTGACTCGACAACCGCTTCCGGACCTGGAAGCGGTTTTTTGTTGCAGGAGACACGATGCAAATTTTAGCTGTAGGCGTTTACGGGGCGACCGGCTACACCGGCCTGGAACTGATCCGCATCCTGGCGCAGCACCCGCATGTACAGATTGCGTTCGCCACCTCGGAAAGTTCCGCCGGGCAATCGCTGCGCCAGTCCCACCCGCAAGCCCCCGACATTCCGCTGGTCGCCGCCGCTGATGCACCGCTGAGCGAGGTAGACGCGGTGTTCCTGTGCCTGCCGCATACGCGATCCGCACCGCTGGCGGTCCAGGCGCTCGCGGCGGGCGTGCGCGTGATCGATCTCTCCGCTGATCTGCGCCTCGACGATCCGGCAGTTTACGCGCAGTGGTACAAGGTCGCGCACCCCGCGCCGGACCTGCTGCCCATGCCCTACGGCGTGCCGGAGTTGGGCCGCGAGTCCCTGGCAGATGCGCGGTGTATCGCTAACCCCGGCTGTTATGCCACCGCGATGCTGCTGGCGCTTGCGCCGCTGGTGCAGCAAAACGCGCTGATCCCCGGCCAACCGCTGATCGTGGATGCCAAGTCGGGCGTTTCCGGCGCAGGACGCACACCGAAAACACACATCCTGTTTGGCGAGGTTCACGGCAACTTTTCGCCCTACAGCATTGGACGCGCGCACCGCCATCTCGCCGAAGTCGAGCAGGAACTCTACAAGCGCGGGCAGGGCTGGGGGCCGCTGATCTTTTCGCCCCACCTGCTGCCCACCGATCGCGGCATCCTGGCGACGGTGTACGCGCCCGTACACGACGCCCACGCCGCGCGCGCGATCTTCGAAGACGCTTACAGCGGCGAGGCGCTGGTCACGCTGCTGCCGCCTGGCGAACTGGCAACGCTGGGCCACGTGGTCCGCACGCCGCGCGCGGCCCTCTCGCTGACTCCCGCGACGGACACACTGTTGATCGTGGTCGCCGCCATCGACAACCTGCTCAAGGGCGCGGCATCCCAGGCCGTGCAGAACTTCAACATCATGTGCAATCTACCGGAAACCGCCGGGCTGACCGGCTAATGCGCGAGGACTCATCATCATGATGCCAGCAATCAACGTTATCAAAATTGGCGGTAACGACCTGGAAGACCCGGCTTTTGTGGACCGCTTCGCGCAGACGGTCGCCGCACTGAGCGCGCAGCGGCCCTGCGTGATCGTACACGGCGGCGGCAAGACGATCAGCACCATGCAGCAGCAGCTCGGCATTGAGCCGCACTATGTCGACGGGCAGCGCGTGACGGACGCCGCCTCGCTGGACGTGGTGGAGATGGTGCTTTCCGGACGTGTCAACAAGGCGCTGACGCTGGCGCTGATGCAGCACGGGGTCGAGGCGTGGGGCATCAGCGGCGTGGATCGCGGCCTGCTGCGCGTCGAGCCGCGCAACGACGGTATGGGGCTGGTCGGGCGGATTGTCAGCGTGCGCGCGGATATTCTGCGCGAGCTGTGCGCGCAGGGAGTCGTACCGGTGGTGTCCCCGGTGTCAATGGGCGCAGACGGGCGCTATAACGTGAATGCCGACCACGCCGCCAGCGCCATCGCCGCCGCACTGGATGCGCACGTGGCTACCTTCCTGACGAATGTGCCGGGTGTGCAGGTCGGCGGTGTGGTCGCGCCCGCGCTGACGACAGCGGACGTGCAGCGACTCATCGCGCAGGGCTGAAGACGGACAGGGTGGTTCGAAAATGGCGCTCCGGGCACTACCGGCGAGCG